>JAHJGB010000050.1 GCA_018824725.1 Candidatus Omnitrophota bacterium | reverse complement strand
TTTAGGTCAAGCTCATGGGTGTTGAGGCCTCCGGCTATTTTCAATCCCTGGGAATGATCAGTGATAGCTATGTATTCATAGCCCAGTTCCCTGGATTTTATTACCATCTCCTCTATAGAACTCCCTCCGTCAGACCATGTTGAATGCATGTGAAGGTCGCCTTTTATGTCTTCTATATTTATCAGACTAGGCAGTTTATCTTTAAGGCTAGCCTCAAATTCCCCCCTGTCTTCCCGTAATTCAGGTTCTATGTATGAAAGCCCGATTGCTTTATACAAATCCTCTTCAGTTTTTCCGGCTATTCTTTTTTCGCCTTTAAATACGCCGTATTCATTCAGTTTCAGGCCTTTTTTAATCGCAAGCTGCCTGAGTTTTATATTGTGCTCTTTGGAGCCTGTAAAATACATAAGCGCTGCGCCGTAAGATGATTCATCCACCACTCTCACGTCCACTTGTATATCATCTTTTGTCAGCACTGAGGATTTCGTGGGGCCCTTGCTAGTCACATCTTTTACATCCGATAATTTTGTAAACTCTTCCATTATCTTCTCGGGCTTAGTTGAAGAAATAAGGATATCTATATCCCTGACACTCTCTTTCATCCTTCTCAGGCTTCCCGCAGGATTTATCTTTTTCACATCTTTTAATTTTTTAAGCTGGTTCACAAAACTGCCAGCCACATCTGTAGCTGTCTTTAAATCAAGTCTCTCCCTGCCTTTTTTAAAAAGCTCTATACCGTGCAATATATTCTCTTCTGTCTTTTCTCCCATGCCAGGGAGGCCCCTGATTTTTCCCGCGTGCGCCATCCTCTCAAGCATTACCACATCCTGTATGTCTAATTTTTCATATAACAGCTTCGCTGTCTTGGGGCCTATGCCAGGTACGTTCAGCATCTCAAGCAAGCCCTCGGGTATATCTTTTTTTAATTCCTCCAGGTATTTAAGCTTCCCCGTGGAGATAATTTCCTTTATCTTTTCCGCCAGATCCTTGCCTATGCCCGGGATATCTTTCAATTTATCCTCTTTTGCGAATACCTCTATGTCATCCGGAAGCGATTCTACATTCTCCGCCGCCTTCTCATACGCCCTGACCCTGAAGAAATTCTCTCCCTTGATCTCCAGCATCCGGGCAATATCCCTGAAAATCTCAGCAATAAGTTTATTTTTCATGATTAGATTTCCTGTGATTATGATGGAAGCCCGACTCCCATCATATAAACATGATGGGAGTCGGGCTTCCATCAGTATAACAAAGTTATTTTATCATAGATTTTTTTATATATAAAGGTTATAATGTTTTCCATGCTATTAAAATTCTTACGCAAACGTAAAAATATGAAACGCATTATGTGGGGCCTGGCAATACTGATTATCCCGGCCTTTGTCATATGGGGCGCTGGTACATCAGCCAAGAATAAAGACAATAAACCTGATTACGCAGGGAAGCTCTTTGGGAAAAAGATTTCCTACGACGATTATTCTGATATGTGGAACGTGTCCAGGGACTATGCCATTAAATCATTCGGAAATAACGTGCCAGTGGAAGTCATAGACCAGATGGCATGGAGCCGCATAATAATGACTGAGGAAGCAAAGAGAGAGAAATTAGCAGTAGCTGACAAAGAGGTTGTGGAAAAACTGACCTCTTTCCCTATGTTCCAGAGAAACGGCTCTTTTGACAAAAAGCTATACAAATCAATGCTCCAGGATGGAGCCAGGGCTTTTGAAGAAAAACTGCGAGACGACATTTTAGTGTCGAAATTGAGAGATAAAGTCACGTACGGCGTCTATATCAATGACGAAGACGTCAAAAATGAATATAAGAAAAAATTTGAAAAAATAAAATCATCTTACGCGCTTATTCCTTTCAGCGAGTATGAAAAAGATGCCCAGTATACGGATTCCGGACTTTTAGACTTTTATGAAAAGAATAAAGCGGATTTTAAAAAAGGGGAAGAAGTAAATATAAAATATATAGAAATCCCGCTCTCCAACCCGGGCGCGGAAGAACTCGCTTATAAAGTCTTAGACCAGGTAAGCTTAAAAAAGAACCTGGAAGAACCCGCAAAGGCAGATTCGCTGGAAATAAAAGAAACCGGATTTTTCTCTGCTAATGAAGAAATACCCGGCGTAGGGTGGTCTTTTGATTTTATCAAAACAAGCTTCGAAATGGAAAAAAATCAGATAAATAACATGCTCATAAAAACAGAAAAAGGGTTCTATATTATACAGTTGAAAGACAAAAAAGAACCGTATATTCCTGATTACGCAAAAGTCAAAGACAGTGTTAAAAAGGCATTTATAAAAGATGCTGCCATAAAAATATCCGGGGAAAAATCAGAAAAAATATACCTGGATATAAGCGGCAGGGTCAAAGCCAATGAAAAATTTGAAGACGCCGTAAAAGAATACGGCCTTCAGGTAAAGCAAACTGATTTTATCGGCCGCGATGGCTACGTGCCTGAGATAGGGCCCTCCCAGGAATTTGTAGATAAGGCTTTTTCCTTAACGATGGGCGATATATCAGGGCCTTTAAAAGCCCTGCAGGGCTGGGTTATAATACAACCCCTTGAAATTAAGCCTATAGACGAGGTAAAATTTATAGAGGAAAAAGAAAAGTTTGAGGAAAATCTCCTGGCCAATAAAAAAGAAAAGGAATTCAATAAATATTTTCAGGATATACTAAAAAAAGCTGATTTTATAAGCTACACCGGAAAATGAGTCCCACCTTGACTGAAGCTATGGATTCTTTGGACGAAATACTGAGTCCGCCATTGTTTCTATGGCGGGCGAATGTATAGACCTATTTTTCGTGGCTCAACAGGTCTTTTAATTCCTTCATGAACTGATTGATGTCTTTAAACTGACGGTACACGGAAGCAAACCTCACGTAAGCGACCTCGTCAAGCTCGTATAAAAGCTCCATTAATAATTCACCCACTTCTTTGGATGGGACCTCTTTTTCAAACTTACTCTGAAGCGTGTATTCAATCTTATCAGCCAATGCCTGAAGCTGTTCCGTGCTTATGGGCCTTTTTTCGCAGGCCTTTGTAAGCCCGTTCAATATTTTTTTTCTGTCGAAAGGCTCCCGTCTCCCGTCTTTTTTAATAACCATCAATGTTGCCTCTTCTATGTTTTCGTATGTTGTAAAGCGCCGCTGGCAATTAAGGCATTCCCTCCGCCTTCTTATGGAGCGGCCTTCTTCGCTGGAGCGGGAATCAATAACCTTGTCTTCGTTGTGTCCGCAAAATGGGCATTTCATTATAGCCTCCTGGATTGCGTTTTTAATCGCAGAATTACACTGAAGCCGTTCCGCGCCTGGCCGTAGGCCAGCTTCCGCGTTGTTCCGCGATTCTATAACTCCGGGTACAATGGAAATTTCTTTATCAACCTTGCCACGTCTTTGGTGCATTGGGCCAGCTTATCCTGGTCATCCCTGTATTTAATGGCTTTACTGATAATCTGCGCGATCTTTTCCATATCATTTTCCTTCATGCCTCTTGTGGTGGCAGCAGGTGTGCCAAGCCTTATGCCGCTTGTAAGCGCCGGAGAATTTTTATCAAAAGGTATCAGGTTTTTATTGACTGTTATGTGGATTTTATCCAGAAGTTCGCTCGCCTCTTTTCCTGTTATATTTTTTGAAGTAAGGTCCACCAGGAACAGGTGATTGTCTGTGCCGCCCGAAACTATCCTGTATCCTGATTTATTCAATGCCTCTGCAAAAGACTTTGCATTTTTTACAATCTGACGCTGGTATTGTTTAAACTCTTCAGTATCCGCTTCTTTCAGCGCCACTGCTTTAGCCGCTATTATGTGCATCAAAGGCCCGCCCTGCTCGCCCGGAAAAATCTCCAGGTCTATTTTCTTGGCGAATTCCTGTTTGCAGAGTATCATGCCTCCGCGAGGCCCTCTCAATGTCTTATGGGTAGTGGTGCTGACTACATGGGCGTGCTCGACAGGGTTAGGGTGAAGGTCTGCTGCCACAAGCCCTGCTATATGCGCCATATCCACAAAAAGATACGCGCCTATCTTGTCCGCTATTTCCCTGAATCTTTTGAAATCTATTATGCGGGAATAAGCAGACGCTCCTGCAAGTATCATCCTTGGCTTGTGTTTTTTAGCCAATGACTCGATCTCGCCATAATCCAGCATCTCTGTATCTTTATTCAGACCGTACGGAATAACATTGAAAAGTCTCCCTGAAAAATTATGTTTAAGGCCATGGGTAAGATGGCCGCCGCAGGCTAGGTCCATTGCGAGAACCGTATCCCCCGGCTCTAGAAGCGCAAAATATACAGCCATGTTTGCCTGGCTGCCTGAATGCGGCTGCACATTTGCATGTTCTGCGCCGAATATCTTTTTCGCCCTTTCTATGGCAAGGCTCTCGACTTCATCCACATGTTCGCACCCGCCATACCACCTTTTAGACGGATATCCTTCCGCGTATTTATTTGTCAATACAGATCCTGCTGCCTCAAGCACAGCTGCGCTGGTAAAATTTTCGCTCGCGATCAGCTCTATATTGTTCTGCTGCCGCTCAAGCTCTTTATGTATTATGCCGTAAATTTCAGGATCTGTCTTTTTTAGCGCCTTCATATTCAAAGCCCTCTATTTTTTTAATCTGACTGACTCTTCTGGCATGACGTCCAGCCAGATGCCTTGCCCCTAGCCATGAGCTTAAAATCTTTTTTGCTTTACTGGGCGTGACTATATTTGCCGCAAATACAAGCACGTTGGAATCGTTATGCTCTTTGCTTGAAGCCGCAATATCCTCCCTGTCGCAGAGAGCTGCCCTTACGCCCCTCACCTTGTTCGCCACCATTGACATTCCTATGCCGGTCTTACAGATAAGCACGCCCCTTGCGTAAGATTTGGCAGCTACAAGTTTTGCAGCTTTATAACCTATAACAGGATAATCGCAAGCTTCTTCTGAAAAAGTCCCCATATCTTTTACTGTGTGGCCTTTTGATTTCAGAAACCTTACTAGAGTCTCTTTCAACTTAAATCCGCCGTGGTCTGTAGCAATCACTATCCTCATCTATTTTTTCTCCTCTTTAAATATCTCCAAAAATATGTCCTGCACCTCTTCCTTTATAACCTTCCTGATATTTCCGTATTCTTCCAGGGATCTGCCTATAGGATCCGGGATATCCTGGCCTTCCCTCAATAGCCTTATTTTATCGTCCATTTCCGGCATTATGTTTACGATAAAATCCTTGTGGGCCTTTTCCATTACAAATACAATGTCGGATCTTTTCAGTATATCCTTATTGATATTTTTTCCTATATGTCCTAAGACATCCACGCCTTCTTCTCTCATCACAGATACGGTGTTAGGCGCGGCTCCTATACCTGCGAATGTAGAAGTCCCTGCTGAATCAACGTGCACTTTTTCAGCAAGGCCTGCTTCGTTTACAAACTTTTCCATCAGGCCTTTTGCCATCACGCTCCTGCAGCTGTTTCCTGTGCAGACAAAAAGCAGGGTATAATCCGTCAATGCCTCTTTTTGGGGTATAGCCCCCTGCCTCAATATCTTAAAAGGTTTTTCTGTCACATCCATGACAGTTGACTCTATGCCTATCCTGGCCCTTCCGCCGTCCAGGATCATATCCACGTGGCCGTCCATTTCTGACAATACTTCCTCAACTGAAACAGGAGGCTTATTGCCTGATAGATTTGCGCTGGGGGCAACCACAGGAACGCCTGCTTTTTTTATCAACAAAAACGCTATCATATTATCAGGCATCCTCAGGCCTATTTTTTCTTTTTTATTGTTAAACGCCACCAAAGTCAAAGGCCCTGGCCAGAATCTCCTGGCAACCCTTTCAGCGTCTTTTGAAAGGCTGATTTCTAATTGCCGCAATGAATCAAAATCCGCTATATGCACGCTAAACGGCTTATCATGCGGCCTTTTTTTTATTTCATACAATCTGTCTATGGTATCTTTGTTTAAGGCATTCGCAGCTATGCCATAGACTGTTTCGGTAGGAAACACCACCAGCCCGCCGTTCTTTAAAACTATGGCTGCTTGGCTGATAAGATGCTCTTCTGGAAAATTAGGGTTTAACTTTATTATCTTTGTTTTCATTATTATTTAAACGCCTTCAGCATCCTTATCGCGAATATGGCTGCGTTTTTAGCGCCGGCCTTACCTATAGCCATGCAAGCAACAGGCACCCCGCCCGGCATCTGGACAGTGGAAAGAAGCGCATCCATACCCTTTAAAGAACCTGATTCCATAGGCACTCCTATAACAGGGAGTTTTGTGTGGGCGCTTACCACGCCTGCCAGCGCAGCAGACATTCCTGCCCCGCAGATAAGAACCTTCAGGCCCCTTTTTTCAGCAGTTTTCGCGTATTTACCTACCTCGTTCGGGTTCCTGTGAGCTGAAAGCACGTTTATCTCATAAGGGATCTTATTTTCTTTCAATATTTTTTCTGTCTCAGCCATTGTTTCAGCGTCTGAAGCGCTGCCTATCAGTATTCCGATCAAAACCTTTTTCTCTTTATCCATCTTACCCTCCTGCGAATTCAACATTGTCGTTTTTATAGCTGTTTACTTGATTGCCTTATCGCCTATGTCTTTTCTGTACTGCATGCCTTCGAATTTTATGCAATCTACTGCTTTATACGCATTGATTTTCGCTGACTTTATGTCTTTGCCCAGACTGGTCACTCCCAGTACCCTGCCGCCGCTTGTAAGAATCTTTCCGTTTTTAGCCTTTGTGCCTGCGTGAAAAACTATCACATCCTTCATCTTCCCTGCCTCTTTCAGCCCGAAAATCTCTTTATCCTTTTCATATTCATCAGGATATCCTTTTGAGGCGCACACCACAGAAATACAGGAAGATTTTTCCCATTTAACATCTATTTTATCCAGCGTACCTTCCACGCAAGCCATCATAATATCCGCAAGGTCTGATTTTAATTTCGGTAATATTGCCTGGGTTTCAGGGTCGCCGAATCTTACGTTAAATTCCAGGACCATGGGCCCGTCTTCAGTCATCATTAAACCTGCGTATAAAACGCCTTTATAAACTTTCCCTTCTTTCCTAAGCCCGTCTATCATAGGCCTGAAAACACTCTTCACGACATCTTCCAGTATGCCTTTTGTGACAACAGGCGCAGGGGAATAGGCGCCCATGCCCCCTGTATTAGGGCCTTTATCATTGTCAAAGATCCTTTTATGGTCCTGCGAAGATTCCAGAGGCACAATAGTTTTTCCGTCTGTAAAAACCAATAATGACGCCTCTTCGCCTTCCAGGCAATCTTCTATGATAATCTTATCTCCGCTATCTCCGAAAACCCTCTCCACCATTATAGAATCTATTGCCTTTAGGCCTTCTTCTATTGTCTTTGGTATGATAACGCCTTTTCCAGCTGCAAGGCCATCTGCCTTTATTACAATCGGAACCCCTGTTTCCTTCAGATATTTTTTTGCGTCTTCCGGATTATCAAAAACCCTGAAATCCGCTGTGGCAAGGCCGAATTTTTTCATTACATTTTTTGAAAAAACCTTGCTGCCTTCCAGCATCGCGACATCTTTGAAAGGCCCAAATGCCTTTAAGCCGTTTTTGCCGAATATATCCACTATGCCTTTTACTAATGGCGCCTCAGGCCCCACCACGGTCAAATCTATCTTATTTTTTTTAGCAAAATCTAAAAGCCTCTGGACATCGTCGGATTTTATATCCACCAGTTCCGCAATTTCTTTTATCCCGCCGTTTCCCGGAGCG
The DNA here is from genome assembly GCA_018824725.1 of Candidatus Omnitrophota bacterium. Lineage (GTDB taxonomy): Bacteria > Omnitrophota > Gorgyraeia > Gorgyraeales > Gorgyraeaceae > UBA10183. The sequence continues at coordinate 9,848 of JAHJGB010000050.1, read as the reverse complement.
CAGAAGATCTTCTCTACTTTTTTACTCTGAGACAACTTCCATACTATAGCGTGCTCCCTTCCTCCGGAACCTACCACCAAAATCTTCATATTATAACTTCTCCGCTGCCTTTAATAATCTCTCCGATGGTCCAGGATTTTAATTTAAATTTCTTTAGCGCTGCGTGAGCTTTTTTAACATCGGATTTACTGACAACTATCACCATGCCTATGCCCATATTAAAAGTCCCGTACATATCCCTGTCAGTCATCCCAGCCCTTTTCTGGATAATATTGAATATCTTGGGCGTATCCCAAAGTTCCTTGTATATTAAAACTGATAAATCACCGGGCACAACCCTGGGTATATTATCGTAGAAACCTCCTCCTGTGATATGCGCAATGGATTTTACTTTTACCTTTTCCATTAATTTTAAAATAGGCTTCACATAAATTATTGTAGGCGTCAGAAGGACTTTACCGAATCTACCTTCTAGCTCGCTCTTGGAAAACAGCTTCCTTATCAAGCTAAAACCGTTTGAATGAGGGCCGCTTGAACCTATGCCTATAACTATATCGCCTTTATTCACAGCTTTTCCGTCTATAATTTTATTCTTTTCAGCTATACCCACGCAAAATCCTGCCAGGTCATATTCTTCGCCATTATACATGCTCGGCATCTCCGCGGTCTCTCCGCCCACGAGGGCGCATCCGGCCTGTTTACAGCCTTTCACAATGCCTTTCATTATACTAGCGGCCTTTTTATTGTTTAATTTTCCTGTCGCAAAATAATCAAGGAATAAAAGCGGCTCTGCGCCTGTAACCACCACGTCATTTACAGACATTGCCACAAGGTCTATTCCTATTGTGTCGTGCTTATTCATGGCATCAGCCACTTTTAATTTTGTACCGACCCCGTCTGTAGATGATACGAGTATGGGCTCTTTATATTTTTTCGGGATACTGGTAAGGGCGCTGAAACCTCCTATATCGCAGATCACCTCTTTGCGCCTTGTGGATTTGGCCATGCGGCCTATGTCATCCACAAAATCGTTTGCCCTATCTATATTTACGCCTGATTTCTTGTAATCGATCATAATTTCTCCTTTACATAATCCACGCCGTTTTTAAAAATCGCAAAGCCGTCCCCGCGCTCTTTTAATCCTTCCCGCGTCCATCTCGGATGCTGCGTCCCGAGAATATGCCTTTCAGGGTGCGGCATCAATCCCAAAACCCTGCCTGTCGTATCGCATATGCCTGCTATATTATCTATCGAGCCGTTCGGGTTATCGACATATTTAAAAACAATCTGCTTATTTTTCTTCAACTGATTTAAAACATCGCTATCTTTTGGTATAAATTTTCCCTCTCCGTGCGCAATAGGCAGATATATTGTTTCTTTTAGGCCTTTTGTCCAAACGCATCTAGTGCACGGTTCCAGCTCAACCCATTTATCAATAAAACTTCCGGAATCATTAAAGCTAAGGGTGGATTCTATAGCGCCTTTATTTATACCCGGCAAAATCCCTGCTTTCACCAGCACCTGGAAGCCATTGCATATGCCTATAACAAGTTTCCCGCTATTTATAAAATTTTTAAGGTCTTCGTTAAGTTTATACTTAATCTCATTGGCCAGGATTTTTCCTGAAGCGATGTCATCCCCGTATGTAAATCCTCCGGGTATAGCAAGTATCTGAAAATCCTTTAAAAATTTTTCTCCCCTTACCAGTTCATTTATGTGTACGAGCTCTGAAACAGAGCCTGCTATTTTAAATGCTGACGCAGTCTCGTTGTCGCAATTTGTCCCTGCTGTCCGTAAAACTATCGCTCTTGGTTTTTTCATTTTACCAGCGAAGCGGTTTTTGCCACGCCTCTTTTAATTTATCTATGCTCACGTCTATCACTTTTTTACCTTGCAGGCCGTAAACCCTAAAATCTTTTTTCTCTGAAACCTCTCCTAATAACCCGATAGTAACGCCCTTCATCAGGCTTTCAAACCTCTTCTTATCCTCTTTTCTTACTTCTGCGATAAATCTTGTATTGGATTCTGAAAATAAAATAACCTCGTCCCTTTTGGCCTCACAGGGCGCTGCTTTAAGCCTTATCTCTGCCCCGAATCCTCCGCTGAACGCCATCTCAGCCAGGGCCGCAGTTATCCCGCCCTCTGATAAGTCATGGCATGCTCTTAATAATCCGAGCTCAGCTGCTTCACTCGTTCTGTTGAAAATCTTCAGGCCTGATCTAGGATCCACCATCGGCGCATTGTTACCTATCGAATTATTGATAAGATTATAATGCGAGCCTCCCATTTCATCTTTTGTCTGGCCTATGATATATATAAGATTTCCTTTTTCTTTAAAATCCATAGTAACGGCTTTTGTCACGTCATCCATCACTGATATTGCTGAAATTAAAAGCGTGCCTGGGATCGAAACAGATTCGCCGTGCACGGAATATTCATTATTCAGGCTGTCTTTACCGGAAATAAACGGGACCCCATATGAGCTTGCAATATCATAACAGCCGAAACTCGCCCTTACCAAACTTCCAAGCCTGTCAGGTTTATCAGTATTGCCCCAGCAAAAATTATCCAGAAGCGCTGTTTTCTTTAAAGACCCGCCCACTGCTATTACCTGCCTGAGCGCCTCGTCTATGCAGGAGGCAGCCATCCAGTAAGGGTCTATAAATCCGAATCTGGGATTTATCCCGTTTGAAACTATAATTCCTTTTCTGGAATCAAACTTCGGCCTTATAATGCTGGCATCTCCTGGCCCGTCATTCTTTATACCCACCAAAGGCTTTAAAACGCTCTGGCCCTGGACCTCGTGGTCATACTGCCTTATGACCCATTCCTTGCTGCAGACATTCCAGCTCGAAAGAATCTTTAACAGATCCTGCGTAAAATCTTTTTTATTTTTCGGGCCGCACTCTTTATGCGCAGGCTTTACCCATACTGCCTTACGTTCGAACCTCGGAATCCCGTCATGCAAAAATCCCATATCCAGGTCGCAAACCACGTTCCCGTTATATCTTAATTTGAGCCTTTTGTTTGACGTAAAACACCCTATCACGACTGCCTCGACATCTTCTTTCTTAAAAATATCCATCAGCTCTTTCAGGTTTTCTCTTGGAACGGAAAGCACCATCCTCTCCTGAGCCTCTGATATCCAGATCTCTGTGTAGCTCAAGCCTTTATATTTTAGAGGCGCTTTTTCCAGGTCAACTTCTGCGCCTAACTCCTGCGCCATCTCCCCTACAGCGCTCGAAAAACCTCCTGCCCCACAGTCAGTGATAGCTGTATATAAATTTCTGTCCCGAGCTTTTAAAAGCGTATCAGTAAGTTTTTTCTCTGTAATAGGATTTCCGATCTGCACTGCCCCGCCTGATACAGTCTCAGACTCGTGAGTCAGTTCTCCTGAAGAAAATGTAGCGCCATGAATCCCGTCTCTGCCTGTGCGGCCCCCCACTGCCACAATCAGGTCTCCGAATTGGCTGGCTTTAAATGATTTATCTTTCGGCATAATCCCGACTGTGCCGCAATACACCAGAGGATTTCCTGTATAGCGCTCGTCAAAAAGCACAGCCCCGTTCGCAGTAGGTATGCCCATGCGGTTGCCGTAATCCCTGACCCCGCTCACAACGCCTTTCATTATGCGTTTAGGATGCAGCATGCCTTTAGGCACATTTTTATGCGCTGTGTCAGGCAGGCCGAAACAAAATATATCCGTATTCATAATAGGTTTTGCGCCAAGCCCTACGCCCAGTATATCCCGTATGACCCCGCCTATGCCAGTTCCTGCACCTCCGTAAGGCTCAAGCGCAGAAGGATGATTATGGGTCTCCACTTTAAAACAGATATTATCTTCGTCGTCAAATCTGATAATCCCTGCGTTGTCTTTGAATACAGATACGCACCACGGTTTTTTTAATTCATTGGTAACTTTCATTACTGTGCTTTTCAATAGATTATCTATCCTGCTCTTCTTCACCCTTGACCCTTCACCCTCCACCCTCTCTTCATAATCTATAACCCCTCTGAATGTCTTATGGCCGCAATGTTCCGACCATGTCTGCGCAATAGTCTCAAGCTCGCAATCAGTGGGGTTTCTTCCCAGTTTTTTAAAATATTTCTTTATCTCCTGCATTTCTTTCAGGTTTAAAAATAACTGGCCGGATTTACTGATCTTCATCAATTTTTTATCATCCGCGCCGAGCATATCCACTGTTATCAGTTTAAATTTATACCCGCCCCCGGCATCTTTCACCCTTAACTCTTCACCTTTCACCGCATGCTGTATCACTTTATTATAAAGCAGCTTTTCGCATATATTTTTAAAATCATTTTCCGTGATTTTGCCTTCTATATAATATTTTCTCTCTGTCCTGAGAAATTTCACTCCATAAATCCCCATATCCCTTATTGCTTTTCTGGCGCTTTCTTCCACAGGATCCATGACGCCCGGATTATACGCAATCTCCACGATTCTCTGCTTGCGGCTTGCGGCTTGTGGCTTGTGGCCAATTATATATTCTTCTGTGATAAAATCTGCCAGCAATTCTTCTGCTATCCTTTTCGCATCGGACTCAGAGATGTCCCCTGAAATAATAAAGACCTGGCTAACATTAACTTTTTTTACACCGCTAATGCCCAGGTCCTTGATATTCTTTTTGATCCCGTTTCCTAAAGGGTCAAAAACACCATATCTATTCCTTATCTCTATCTTGAATTCCATTTTATGCGCCTTACTGTCTGAGAGAACTAGGCCTTTATCCTCTTGAGGACTTCCTGGTAGGCTTCCTCAATCCTTCCTAAATCACGTCTGAAACGGTCCTTGTCCAGCTTTTCGTTGGTGGTCTTATCCCATAATCTGCACGTATCAGGAGAGACTTCGTCTCCTAGTAAAATCCTGCCTTTGTGCCTTCCGAATTCCAACTTGAAATCCACCAGTTTCAGATTTACCTTGTCAAAAAAATCTTTCATGATCTGATTCACGCTGAATGAATAGTCCTTTATCTTTTTCATCTCCTGCGGAGTCGCAAGTTTCAGGATCTCTATGTGATAATCATTTATCAGCGGGTCGTGAAGCGAATCGTCTTTATAATGATATTCCAGGACAGGCGTTTTTAAAACAATCCCTTCCTGTATCCCGAGCATTTTTGAAAGCCCGCCCGCTGAAATATTTCTTATAGTGACCTCTACCATCACTATTTTCAATCTTTTGACAAGCATGTCTCTATCGCTCAATTTTTTCACAAAATGCGTGGGTATGCCTTTCGATTCCAAAAGCTGGAAAATAGCGCAGGAGATCTCGTTATTTATAACGCCTTTACCTTTTATCGTGCCCCTTTTTGTAGCGTCAAAAGCTGTAGCGTCGTCCTTGAATTCCTGTATAATTAAATCAAGATTATCTGTCTCGTATAAAATCTTCGCCTTGCCTTCGTATATCTTATTTCGTTTCTCCATAACTTTCCTTCTTTTTTAGATGCCTACTTTTTTGAAAATGGTGTTTACGTGCTTTGTATAATGCGTTATGTCAAATAATCTATTTATTTCCTTGGGTTTCACGAATTTTACAAAATCGCTTTCATCCAGCAGCGCATCCTTAAAATTAATATTTTTCTCCCAGACTTTCATAGCGCATCTCTGGATAATATCATATGCCTTTCTTCGCTCAATGCCTCTTTTTTCAAGCTCCACAAGTATCCTGGCGGAAAACACAAGGCCTTTTGTTTTATTGAGATTATTTTGCATGTTCTCGGGATACACTAAAAGTCCTCTTATAATCTCTATCATCTGATTCAGCATGTAATCCAGCAGTATGGTGCTGTCAGGTATAATAACGCGCTCTGCTGAAGAATGGCTTATATCCCTTTCATGCCACAGCGCCACATTTTCCATGGAAACAATCGCATTTGCGCGCAAGACTCTAGCGAGGCCTGTAACCCTTTCGCACATAACAGGGTTTCTCTTGTGAGGCATTGCGCTGGAGCCTTTCTGGCCTTTGCCAAAAGGCTCTTCAACTTCTCTTACCTCTGTTTTTTGAAGGTTTCTGAACTCTGTCGCTATTTTTTCAAGAGTGGCGCCCACAATGGCTATCTCTGACAAATACTCGGCATGCCTGTCTCTTTGAAGAATTTGCGTAGATATATTGGCAGGCTTAAGCCCTAATTTTTTACAGACATACCTCTCTACATAAGGCTCAATATTTGAATAAGTGCCTACAGGCCCGGAAATCTTGCCTACAGAGATAATCTGCCTGGCTGTCTCAATTCTGACAATGCATCTATTTATCTCATCGAAAAATAATGCTAATTTCAAGCCAAACGTAGTAGGTTCAGCGTGCACTCCGTGGCTTCTTCCAACCATGATAGTATACTTGTATTTTTTAGCCTTTTTCCTCAACTCTTCTTTTAATGCCTCCAGGTCCTCCAGGATAATATCAGCTGCCTCCTTCATCATAACTGACAAGCCCGTATCCAGGACATCGCTTGAGGTAAGGCCCTGGTGCACAAACCTTGAGGAATTGCCTATATATTCGGCTATATTGTGGAGAAATGCTATTACGTCGTGGCGGGTAGACTTTTCTATTTTCTCTATGCGCTTTATATTGAATTTTGCCTTGGATTTTATCTTTTTAAGTTCTTTTTGAGGTATTTTGCCTAAGCTAGCTAGGGCTTCACAGGCGAGAATCTCAACATCCAGCATCTTCTGGAATTTATTCTCATCAGACCATATGGCTGACATCCTGGGAAGCGAATATCTTGGTATCATAAGGATTATAATATACCATATATAGATTATATGCGTCAATCACAAAAAAGACATGCTAGGCAGGCTATTTTTTTCTAGAGGAGTACAGGATTAAAGCAAGTATAAAGATTGCCACAAGGAGCAATAACAAGGTTATGCTCTGTATGAAACGCGTCGACAGCGAACCTGCTCTTTCTTTTATTATCACAGCGCCGTCTGTATTGGAAACAGGCATGCCCTGTTTTAGCCTGAGATTGCCCATGGTATCCACCCACAGGTAATATTCCCTGCCCTGAACATCGCTCATAACAATCTTGCTCGGACCGGTTGCATCGCCTTTTAAAACCAGGTCTTTTCTTAAGGTAAGCGAGCCTGACATTACTGAATCCACATCGTTTCTCAATAACTGGTTCGAGCTTATCATATCAATAGATTTTGCATTTAAGGCGTAAATAGAACTTGCGAGTTTTATACGAGGAGCCATTTCTCCATCGCTGGAAACCTCCATACCGAGCCATAAGTCTTTATTAAAATCTATTTCCAGAGGCTTTACAGACCCCATCAGCACATTAAACATGCCGTTCTTTATATTAAGGATATGGCCTTCTTCCCACATAGTCTGGCCTGCTTTTTCTGCGTCATAAAATCTGAAAGTGACTAAAAAATTACCCGTTAAAGGATTGTCGTCTTTATCTGTGAGCCTTCCCTGGTAGTTGATAACGCGGGGTATAGCGGCATATGCAACAGCAGTTAAACATAATATTCCGATTATAATAAACATGCCCATACGGAATTTTTTCATTTACTGCCTCCTATTAAGTTTTTCATAACATTTTTCTATACTTAACTTAAATTTTAGCACAACAACTTTGTTGCTGCAAGAACTTTATCTTTATACGAAATACGAAATACCGCGAAATACCGAGACGTCAAATACCAAATACCGAGACGTCTACCAATCCATAGCGGAACCTGTCCTAACCTTGTTCGGGAACCTGTCCTTTGTATTAATACATAAACTTAAGACAGGTTCCCGAACAGATTGGTAGACGTCTCTACTGTTTCTCAAGGGCTCTCTTTACATTCTCTTCTGAAACAACGCCTTCCTCAACAAGGATCCGGCCTAATTTCTTTTTCTCCTTAAGTTTCTTCGGTATAGTGAAGTAAAATATGGCTCCTTTGCCTACCTCAGAATCAATCCATATAGAACCATCGTGGTCTTTAATAATCCTTTTTACTATATTAAGCCCGGTGCCGGTGCCTTCATATTCGCTCTCTGCATGGAGACGCCTGAATATCCCGAATATCTCGCTATGGTGTTTTTTTTCAATCCCGATGCCGTTATCTTTTACATAAAATTCATGCATATCGCCTTTATCATTATAACCTATTTCCGCCCTGGGATTAACTTCCTTGTTCTTCGATGAAAACTTCATGGCATTGCTTATCAAATTAAAAAGAGCCTCTTCTATCTTAATCCTATCGCAATGCACTATAGGCAAACCGCTGGAAACTTTAATATCTACATTGTATTTCTTGATATCAAACTCTAATCTGGCAATAACAGATTTTATCAATTCACCTATATCAACGTCTTCGTAAGGATTTTTAATCCGGCTGATCCTGGAAAGCTTCAGCAGGTCATCTATCAGCATCTTCATGCGATTGGCAGCAGCGCGGATCTTGCGCAGATAATCCTTGCCCTGTTCATCAAACTTGTCGGTGTATTCCTGCTCAAGCAAAACTCCTAAGCTGTCAATGCCGCGCAGCGAAGCCCTAAGGTCATGAGAAACAGTATATGCAAAGCTATCAAGCTCTTTGTTTGCTATTTCCAGCAATTTTTTCTGTTCTTCAACCTCAGCATTTTTTTGTTCTACAATAGCTTTAGCTTCTACAAGGCTGTCCGTCATCTGATTAAAAAACTGCGCTAATTCTCCGATTTCATCTGTTGCCTCTACTGTTGCCCGCGCGGAAAAATTGCCCGCAGAAATTATTTTAGATATCTCGGTCAATGCCTTGATCGGCCTGGAAATAGACCGCGCAATAAGAATGGCCGTAAATATAACTAATATCAAAATTACAAAGCTTATCTTCAACAGCGTGTTTCTTAACTTATTCGCTGAAGCAAATACTTCTGCGCTATCCATTTTTACGACCATGCCCAGCCTGAACGTAGGCAGGTATCTCCAGACTGCGAGCACTTGCTGATCCCTGTAATCTAAGAATACCCCTGAGTCTTTTTTCCCTTGCAAGGCTTTTTGAATGACAATCCCTTCTTTGGAACTTAGCTTTATTTTTCTTTTAAATGCCGCTTGAGGGTCAAATCTGACAGGCGTAATAAAAACTGCCTCATCCTCTGTCTTTGATAATATGATTGCTTCGCCGGTCTGCCCCAATCCAGTGTAATCCTTGGAAAATTCATAGAATATTTTATTACTGACCTGGATTACTGCAATCCCGATAAAGTCCGAACCTTTAAAAACCGGCAGCGCAATGAAGACAGCCGCATTGCTTGTTTTTGGATAATATTCGAAGCTTGATATCTCTGTTTCCTGAGAAGCCTTTGCCTGTATAAAGACTTCGGACAATTCTGAATGCCTGAGCAGAGCTTCATTATAAACTGACATGCTCTTTTTTCCGTCTTGAATAGAAAAAACAACCTCCCCATCAGGATTGATAAGCATGATATTATCACAGCCGAATAATTGCTGATAATATATAAACATGGGCTTAAATTCCTGCTCAATAGCCTGGTAATCTAAAGAGTCGGCTCCGCCATTACGGAAAGTATTGAAGAATTTATCAGCTGCGTCGATGAATTCCTGCGCATAGAAAAGCGTAGAAACATCTTTCTTTAGTTTCAGCGAATATGCCTCGATCTGGTTTGTTTTATTATCGGCAACCACGAAAAGGCTGTTTTCTATCTCTTTTTTCAGCGCTTTTAAAGAAAATTGATAGCTGACATAGATAGCAGCGGTTAAAGTTAGGAATGAAATAAATAAAAACCACCAGATAAATTTTGTTGTAATTTTATAGTTTTTGAAAAATTGCATAACAAATCTCTCTTTTGTACTCTATAGCCATCTTGTTAAAATCCCTTGCAATATATGTCATTATAT
>JAHJGB010000049.1 GCA_018824725.1 Candidatus Omnitrophota bacterium | reverse complement strand
GAAAGATGCTCCGCAGGCGTTACGTAACACAAAAAGTCTGCACCGTAACTTGCAGCAAGCGCGCCGCCGATTGCAGAAACTATGTGGTCGTATCCGGGAGCTATATCTGTAACAATCGGCCCAAGGACATAAAAAGGCGCGTTATTGCATAGCCTCTTCTGTAAAACGATATTAGCTTCTATCTGGTCTATGGGCACATGGCCCGGGCCTTCTATTATAACCTGGACATTATTTTTTCTCGCCCTGTCGCTAAGCTCTCCCAGCATAATAAGCTCTTGTATCTGAGGCCTGTCAGTCGCATCTACAAGAGTTCCGGGCCTAAGCCCGTCTCCAAGGCTCAAGGTCGCGTCGTATTTTTTTGCGATCTCTAATATGTCGTCAAAATATTCATAAAAGGGATTTTCTTTTTTATTCACAATCATCCACTCTGCCAGAAAAGAGCCTCCTCTTGAAACTATGTTTATAAGCCTTTTTTGTTTTTTAAGCCTTTCTATGACGCCCTGTGTTATGCCTGAGTGGATAGTAAAAAAATCCACGCCTTCTGATGCCTGCGCCTCAAGAATTTCCAGAATATCCTGCGGTTTTATCCTGGAGATATGGCCTCTTTTTTTAGCTGCCATAACAGCTGCTTCATATATGGGGACAGTGCCTACAGGGACTTTTGAATTCTTCAAAACTAATTTGCGGATTTTTTTAAGATCTCCTCCTGTGCTGAGATCCATTACTGTATCTGCACCGGATTTTATCGCTACGTCCATTTTCCTGAGCTCTTTATTGATATCCAGGCTATTTTTGGAAGTACCTATGTTTGCATTGATTTTTACGCGCAGGCCTTCACCTACCGCGCAAGCGTTAATATTTCTTTTTGAATTTTTTATTAAGACTATTTTACCTTCTTTTATGCGGGTTTTTAATAAGTCTAAAGAGATGCGTTCATTTTTTGAGACATATCGCATTTGAGGCGAGATTTTATTTAGTTTCGCAAGATCTACCTGGGTCATTTCAGATTTTTTTCAATAAATTTTTTGTAGCTAGATAAGGATTTTTTGCTTCAAGTATAGCCCGTACCACAGCTATTCTTTTCACACCTAGCACTCTCACTTCTTCTATATTTGCCTGATTGATTCCGCCTATTGCCACGAGTGGAATCCATATCTTTTTTACAACCTGCTTTAATGTTTCTAACCCGGCCAGCTTATAATCCGGTTTCACAGGAGTCTTGAAAATCGATCCTATTGCAATATAGTCTACAGGCTGTTTTTGGGCATCCAGAGCTTCTTTTAGAGAGCTGACTGAAAACCCTATTATCTTTTTCTTACCCAGGATTCTTCTGGCTGTTTTTACGGGCATGTCCATAGGGCCTAAATGCGCGCCATCAGCATCCAGCGCCAGAACCATATGAACCCTGTCATTTATTATAAAAAGAGCTTTGCCTTTCAGCAGTTTTTTTATTTTAAGGCCTGTTTCAAAAAAACTTATATCGCTTGCTGTTTTATCCCTGAATTGAACCATGTCCAGTCCTGCCTTTAAAGGCCCGGACAATATGTTAAGTAAATCTCTGCCCTTGAGAGCGTCGTTATCTGTTACAAGATATAAGCCCGGCTTTTTTAACAACGCTTTTTTCAATATCATAAGTATTAAACCTGAGTTTTCTATATCCCCGGCTTATTTTTTCATCTATCAGCTTAAAACACTCCTCAAGAACCCTTAAGGATTCCTTGACGCGCTCTATGTTGGCCATAAAAATATCAGAAATACCTATGTTTTCTTCCTTCTGGAAATCTATAAATTTTGTTTTATCTCTGCAAGTATCTCTGCCGGATAAAAGCTTGACCAGGGATATTTTTTTTGATTTCAGCACCAGATCTGTTGCCCTATGCCTTATTATCTTTAAAGATTTTGTAACGCTTTTATTCTCCAGGCTAAACCTTGCTATATCCTCACAGACCCTTAATCCTTCGCGCGCCCTGTTTAGGTTAGCGTCTATAATCTGTAAAAGCTTTTTTTTGTGCAACATAATTCGCAGCTGAGGCATGCATGATGGAAGCCCGACTCTCTATAGGAGTCGGGCTTCCGCAGACTTCAGATTCCTGATTTTATCTATCAGCTCTCGGGTTGAAAGACCTTTTATGTATGCCAGGCTTTTTACTTTACCGCCGTATGATTCCACAAAATCAAAGCCCACTATATTTTCTTTTTTCCAATCTCCGCCTTTGACCAGCACATCCGGCTTGATTGCCTTTATAAGCTTTAAAGGGGTCAGGTCATTGAATATTACTACGAGATCCACTGCCTCCAATGCAGCAAGTAAGATTGCCCTGTTTTTTTGAGCTACAATAGGCCTGGATTTTCCTTTCAGCTTTTTCACTGATCCGTCGCTGTTAAGTCCTACGACAAGCGCGTCGCCCAAAGATTTCGCCTTCAAGAGATAGCTTACGTGTCCGGCATGGAGGATATCAAAGCAGCCGTTCGTAAACACAATTTTTTTATTTTTTTGTTTTAATTTTTTTATAGCGCCTGCTATCTGGGGAAGGGTTTTTATCTTATTAGAAAGCATCTTCTATAAGCTCGCATACAATATGGCCTATTGCAATATGAGCTTCCTGTATCCTTGGGGTATTGTTGGACGGGACTCTGACACAGATATCCGCTGCCTTGCAAAGCTCTCCGATTTTATCCCCTGTCAGCGCAGCTGTTTTAAGGCCCATGCTCGACGCCTTTAAAATGCCTGCCACCACATTCTTTGAGCTGCCGCTTGTGGATATTCCTATAGTCATATCGCCTTTATTGCCCAGAGCCTCTACCTGCCTTTCAAAGATATAATCAAAATTATAATCGTTTCCAAGCGCGGTAAGAATAGAGTTATTAGCTGTAAGGGCTATTGCCGGGAGAGCTTTTCTTTCTTTTTTAAACCTGCCCACAAGCTCTGCAGCAATATGCAGGCTGTCAGTGGCGCTGCCGCCGTTTCCGAACAACAAGATCTTATGGCCTGATTTTATTGTTTCGAGCATTGCGCTTGCCAGCTTTTCAATGTCTTTTACATTGCTTTCAAGCACTTTATTTTTTACTTCTATGCTTTCTTTCAACAGTTTTATGATTTTTTTCTGCATATTATCCGAAGAATATCTTAGCTATGTTATAAAGTTCCATATCCACTGTCTTGAGCTCGCTGACAGCTGCTTCCAAAGGAACAGCTATTATTTTATTGCCCGCGAGGCTCGTCATCTTGCCGTACTCTTTTTTCAGCACCAGCTCCATTGCCTTTATTCCGAATCTCGTACCAAGCACCCTGTCAAATGCCGTGGGCGTTCCGCCTCTTTGTATATAGCCCAATACCGTAACTCTCGTCTCGTAGCCTGTTCTTTTCTCTATTTCTTCGCCTATCCTCTGGCCTATACCGCCTAATCTTACGTGTCCGAATGCATCCAGCTTCTCTTCCTGAGTCACCATGCCCTGTTTAAACTGTGCGCCTTCAGCAACCACCACTATACTGAAAGTCTTGCCCCTGGAATGCCTCTTTTTTATAACCCCGCACACCTCTTCTATATCTATCGGAACTTCGGGTATGAGAATAACGTCTGCCCCGCCTGCAATACCTGATTCAAGCGCTATCCATCCCGCATGCCTGCCCATCACCTCAACTACCATTATTCTATGATGCGATTCAGCTGTTGTGTGAAGCCTGTCAATCGCCTCTGTTACAATATTAATTGCAGTGTCAAACCCGAAAGTTACGTCTGTGCAATTTAAATCATTGTCTATCGTCTTTGGTGCAGCCACCACATTAAAACCTTCTTTGTGTAATTTATTCGCAACGCCCAGCGTATCTTCTCCTCCCACAACTATCAGGGCCTCAAGCCCCAGCTTTTTAAAATTTTCCTTGGCCTTTTTCAAATCGTCTTCTTTTTTATATGGATTGGTTCTGGATGTCCCTAATATGGTTCCGCCTTTGGACAATATGCCTGAAACTGATTGAAGATTTAATTCAACAGTATCGTTTTCAATAAGGCCTTTCCACCCGTTTTTTATGCCTACAACCTGATAGTTTTCCTGAATTGCATATCTAACAACAGCCCTTATTACAGGATTTAATCCAGGACAATCTCCTCCGCCGGTCAATATTCCTACTTTCTTCATAACCCTAAAATCCTCCTTTTTAATTTATTCTCCTGTGCCTAAAAGTTTTTCAACGTAATCTGTGGCAAAATCCCCTCTTAAAAACAGCGTATCACTCATCACGTGCTTATGAAAAGGTATAGTGGTTTTTATGGGGGATATCATAAACTCATCCAGAGCCCTTTGCATTATCCTTATAGCCTCTTGCCTGGAATTTCCATAACAGATAAGCTTGGCTATCATGGAGTCATAATACGGGGATATCGTGTATCCTGAATAAACATGAGAATCTACCCTTACTCCCGGGCCGCCCGGCGCAAGAAACATCTCCACTTTTCCGGGGCTCGGCATAAAATTTTTCTCCGGATTTTCCGCATTGATCCTGCACTCTATGGCAGCGCCTTTTATTTTTATGTCATCCTGCTTAAAGCCCAGCCTCATGCCGCTGGCTATCTTTATCTGTTCTTTTATCAGATCTATGCCTGTTACCATCTCTGTTATCGGATGCTCAACCTGTATCCTGGTGTTTACCTCAAGAAAATAAAAATTCTCGTACCTGTCAAAAAGAAACTCCACTGTTCCTGCGTTCAGGTAATTGCATGCCTTGGCAGCCTTAACCGCCATATCGCTGACTTTTTTTCTTAACTTCGAATCTATGACCGGGGAAGGCGCCTCTTCTATCAATTTCTGATGCCGCCTTTGAATGGTGCAATCCCTCTCGCCCAAAGATACGATGTGGCCGTATTTATCAGCCAGTATCTGCACCTCTATATGCCTTGGCCTTTCAACATATTTTTCAAGATACACATCCGCATTTCCAAAAGCAGCTTCTGCTTCCTGCTGCGCGGTTATGAGCGAGCTGATCAATCTTACGTCATTATGGCATACCCTCATGCCTTTGCCTCCGCCTCCGCTGGAAGCCTTGATTATTACAGGATATTTTAATCTCTTGGCTGTTTTTACAGCGTCTTCTTTTGTCTTTATAATGCTCTGGCTACCCGGGATAACAGGTATGCCTACCTTTTGCATCGTAAGCCTGGCTGTCATCTTGTCACCCATCATCCTCATGTTTTCAGGCGTTGGGCCGATAAAAGTTATATCGCAGGATTCGCATATCTCTACAAAATGGGCGTTTTCCGCAAGGAACCCGTATCCAGGGTGTATTGCGTCAACGTCTGTTATTTCAGCAGCGCTTATGATAGCCGGGATATTGAGATAACTTTCAGAACTCTGCGCAGGGCCTATGCATACGGCTTCATCGGCAAGCTTTACATGCAGGGAATCAGCATCTGCCTCTGAATAAACAGCGACAGTTTTTATGCCCATTTCTTTACAGGCCCGGATAATCCTTACTGCAACTTCCCCGCGGTTGGCAATCAATATTTTAGAGAACATATTATACCGGCTCCAGCATAAACAGCGCCTGGCCATATTCAATAGACCTGGCATTCTCTATGAGTATCTCTATGACCTTACCTTTGACCTCTGATTTTATTTCATTCATAAGCTTCATGGCTTCAATAATACATACCACCTGGCCCACTTCTACAGTCTGGCCTATTTCAATATAAGACTTTGTCTCGGGGCTGGCTGATCTGTAAAACGTGCCTACCATCGGCGCCTTTATGGCTATGACATTTCGTTCCGGCTTGGCAGGCTCAGCGGGCTTTTCGCCTGTCTTGACAACCTGGACAACGCTGGGCACAATGCGCTCCTCTACGATAGTCTCTATTTTGCCAGATACGGATTTCCTGAGTCTGATCTTCATCCCGTCCCGCTCAATCTCAAGCTCCATAAGCTCATTTTCGTTCATAAGCGCGATTAATTCTTTAATTTCTTTTAGGTTCATATTGAACTCCTCTGTAATATTTATTGGCACACTAAAGTGTGCCCTACAATTTTGTCGCAAATGCCCATCATAATCAGGCAGACTAAAGACTGCCCATTCCGGGTATCTGCTTTTATTTTAGACTCGGCCTACGTATTCTTTTGTCCTTGTGTCTATACGCACCACATCCCCCTCACTGACAAAAAGAGGCACTGACACAATAAACCCCGTTTCTGTCTTTGCCGGCTTATTGCCGGACTTGGACGTATCGCCCCTGATCCCCGGCTCAGTAGATACTATCTTTAGATCTATAAATATGGGAGGTTCCAGGGTAAGTACCTGACCTTTGTAGATAAGGGCTGTTACCTCCATATTTTCTTTAAGATAATTTTCCACCTGGCCTACCTGATCGCGGTGAAGAGGAAATTGATCATATGTATCATGATCCATAAATTCATATGTGTCTCCGGAAGTATATAAATATTGAAAAGTCCTTTTGTCTATGTCAGCTGTTTCTATCTTTTCATTTCTGAAAGTGCGCTCCAGTATCGCACCTGTCTTTATATTCCTTAATTTTGTGCGTACAAAGGCGCTGCCTTTTCCGGGCTTTACGTTTTCATAGCTTACCACATAATAAACTGTGCCTTCCAGTTCTATGCTTAATCCATTTTTTATGTCATTGATTCCTGCCTGCATACTTCACTGTTCCTTTTGTCAAAACTTCACAGCCATTTTTAGTGATAAGCACTGTATCTTCTATTCTTATCCCGCCCCAGCCTGGAATATAAATCCCAGGCTCAACGGTCACAACCATGCCCTTTTCGAGCCTTGTTTTGCTGTCCTGGGAAATAGCCGGGATTTCGTGGGTTTCGCGGCCTATGCCGTGGCCCAGGCTGTGGAGGAAAAAGCTTCCCATGCCTCTATCTGATATATACTGGCGGGAAACAGCATCTATATCTTTTGCATAAACGCCCGGCTTCAGACTCTCAATAGCTATGCTCTGGCTAGCCAAAACGATTGTGTATATATGCAAATATTTATGACTGATTTTACCCAAAAAAACCGTCCTTGTCAAGTCGGAATTATACCCGGAATGCATGGCCCCGAGGTCTATCATAACCATCTCGCGCCGGTTTATAACCTTATCGGATGCAGCTGCGTGCGGCATTGATGAATTTTTGCCGGAAGCCACTATTATATCAAAATCTGCGAGCTCTAAATTATTTTTCAAGGCGTATGCCTCTACTTCGCGCTTTACGCTATTTTCGCTCTTCCCGGGTTTTGTAATTTTAACCGCATGGTTCATGAGCTTTGCCCCGTCCTTGCAGGCCTGCCTTATATCCCGTATCTCGCCATCGTCTTTTATCATCCTGATATTTTCTACGGCGGCCGTTAGCGGAACAAGTTTTTTATTACCCAGGAGCTTTTTTAGCCCCAAATAGCCCTGATAAGTAAAATGATCTGCCTCAAAACCTATGCTCCTGGAATTGGTTTCAGCGCACGCTTCTGTTATGACCTGGCCCAGGTCCTTGTTCTTGCTGACCCTGACAGAGCATTTTATTGCGGATTTTTTATATTCCTCTTCATATCTTGAATCGGTTATCAGTATATTTTTCCCGGGAGAGGCAAAAAGAATCGAGTCTTCGCCTCTAGCGCCTGTAAGATACGATATATTTTCTTTTTTTCTGACCAGAAAAACATCAATGGATTCTTTTTTCAGATACGCTATAATTATATTTTGCCTTTCAATATAATTCATAAGGGTTTATACATTCGCGGTTGAACAACGGCCGCTCAGTATCAATTTCTCTGGCTTTTAGGCCAGAGAAATTGATTTTCTTACAAGATTAATTGCTGCGTCAAGGCCGTAAAAGTAGCTATCCGCTCCGAACCCTGAGACCTGGCCTTTTGCAACAGAGGAAATCAGCGAAATATGCCTGAAATCCTCTCTAGCATAAATGTTAGAGAGGTGCACCTCTACAGTAGGAATATCAATGGCTGATATTGCGTCTCTGATGGCAACGCTTGTATGCGTATATGCTGCCGGATTTATAAGAATGGCGTCGTACTTATTGCCCGCTTTGCCTATCTTATCCACTATTTCGCCTTCGTGGTTTGACTGGAAAATATCCAGCGCTACTTTTTTCTTCCCGGCTATCTCTTTCAGTTTTTCATTAATACTTTCCATGGTGACTTTGCCGTATATCTCCGGCTCTCTTTTTCCGAGTAGATTCAGATTAGGGCCGTGGATAACTAGAATTTTAATCATTATATCCTCCTCGTATAATAGCGTTGTTAATCGCGGAAATGCGCAGAAGTTAAAATTTAGCTTCAGCGTAATTCCGCGTCTGCTCCGAGTGAAACGAGGAGCAGTTTCCGCGTGGTTCCGCGATTATTCCGCTTCCTCTATGAGCATCACGGGTATTCCGTCCCTGATAGGATACTTTTTCCCGCATTTTACGCAGCAGATCTTATTATCTTTTAATTCCACATCCTGTTTGCACGCAGGGCACGCCAATATAGCCAATAATTCTTTGTCAATCATTTAAATCCTCTCCTTTGATCTTTACGGGATACATCAGCTGATATATCCCCCCGATCAAACTATGCATCATTATCAACCCAAGCCACAAAAGAGACACTGCAAATGCCTTTTCAGGCCCTATGTAGCCTTTAAGAAAATATACAAATGCCCCCTCCCTGACCCCAAGCCCGTTTAAAGAAGGAAACATGCTTACAGACCACACAAGCGGAACTATGAAGAACAGCCTGAATAAAGGTATATTGCCGCCTATGCATAATACAAATAAATAGACGATCACTATAGATAGTGTCTGAAGCAAAAGAGACAGAGCTATGCCTTTCACTAAAATTCCAGGGCTGTTTCTGTAAAGATTCACAGCGGTGTATAATTTTAATGCTCTTTCTTTTATTTTATTGAATACGCCTTTCCCTCCGGAAGAAACCCTGGCTGGACCGTTATTTTTTTTAAGCAGAAAAACAATCATCAATATCACCAGGAAAAATACAAACGGCACAGCCCATATAATAAACTCATTATCTATGCTCTTTCCTATGAAAAGAAGACCTGTCAGAGCCACCAATAAAGTGGCTATCAGGCCCAGAAGCCTGTCAGCCAACACAGCAGCATAAGCGGCAACCTTGTTATTGGTTTTTTTGGAAGCGTAATACGCTTTTGCTATGTCTCCCCCTATCGCTGTCGGCAAAAAATTGTTAAAGAAATAGCCTATAAACGTGAGGTAAATAGCGTTTTTCATAGATAATAAAATCTTCTGGCCGGACATAAGGAGTTTTAGCCTGTAAGCAACAGCTATAGAAAGAGGTATATCAACAAGGACTACAAATAAAAGCAGCATTTTATCAGAACCTTTAAAAATGCCGATTACCTCTTTTGCGTCTTTTCTCATTATCCATACCAAAAGAAAAAGCAGGCCAAAGCTCACGGCAAATCTCAATATAATAGACAATCTGTACATTCGCGGCCGCAAAACCGCATTCTTCAAGGGCCGCTCAGTATCAATTTTAGACGAACTTGTGGTTTTAGATCTGAGAAATTGATTTTCTACCATATAATCATCCCTGCATAACCTACTACAGAACTGTAGTCGCCGGACGTATCTCCGCTTGTCTGGTATTTTACCAGTCCTGACTTAGTGGCGCCCAGTTTCTTACATAAACTTATCAGAGTACATGTTGGCGCAATCCCGCACATGGATATATCTTTCTGTCCGACTGTATTAAATAATCTTTCCTCGTCCATGGCCAATATCGCGTCTATGGCAAGCCTGTCCTTTTGCTTGGCAATCTCTTCTGATTCATAATGCGTCATATCAGTGCTAGCCATAAATAAACCTGACCTGCCGACTTTCTTAAAACCGGCTGCTATTTCTTCAGCCAGCTTTTGGTATTCTGCAAGGCTTCCCTGCGAAATAACTATAGGGACTATCTTTATGTCGCTTTCCAGATACTGTATAAAAGGCAGCTCCACCTCTATTGAATGCTCGTACATGTGCGCGAGCGTGTCTTTTTTCAGTAGCGCACTTTCCTTTAGAATAGATTCTGCGATTTCAACATCTATCTTTACCTCTCCTAACGGAGTGGCCCACTTGCCTTCTGTCATAATACTGAACCTTTCTCCCGCGGATGTATGATTAGTGCCCAGGATTATAACTGTTTTTTTAAGCATCACTTTTGATATCGTAAGACCTGCCACATATCCGGAATATACATAACCTGCGTGCGGCATTATTACGCCTGTTGCGTCCTGTTTTTCCGAAGAAACGTCTATCAGGCCGGAGAGCATTTTTCTGAGGCTCGCTTCAGTCTGAGGATAAAATTGTCCTGCCACAACAGGCCTTCGTATCATATTTTACCTACTTGTCCCGCTGCAAAATCAACACCGCACATTTATCCAGCGTTAAAATTCTTTTTGCCGCGGCCTTGATATCTTCCGGCCTGACAGCATCTATATTCTTATCAAAATTTTTGTAATCATCATAGCCTAGGCCGTAAAGTTCGTCCATTGTTATGCTGAAAATAAAACTGGAGTTAGACTGCATGCCTACTTTACGCATGGCCTTTATATAATTTTTAGACTTTTCTATATCTTCTTTTTTTACGCCGTTTCTGCGCAGCTGTTCCAGTTCTCTAAATATCCCATCCTTTACTTTCCCTATGTTTTGTTTTGAGGTCAAGCCGTATATAGCCAGGTATCCAGGGTCTATGCCCAATACATTAAAAGCCCCCACTGCGTAGGCAAGTCCTTTTTCCCCTCGGATGGTTTTAAATAATACCCCTGAAGAATTCGACAGAATATTAGCAAGTATCTCTACGGCGTATTTGTCTTTATCATAGATATCTATTCCGCGAAACCCTACAAGCACAAGCGACTGGTTTTTATCTGTTTGTACTGAGTTTTCCATGGTTTTTTCAATAGCAGGTTCTTTTGAAGGGTTTGAGAAATTTGATTTATTCCTGCTTATTTTTGAGAAATATTTCTCAACCAGGCCCTGCATTTCCAAGCTCTGAAAATCCCCTGATACGCCTATTGCAATATTATCCAAAGAAGCAATTTTTTTATAAAAATCTTTTACTTCATCTCTTGTGATTTTATCAATGCTCTCCTGGGTACCTGTTGCCTGAAACCTGTAAGGATGGATTTTAAAAAGCATCTCCTTTAATAATCTGTGGCCATGATTAATCAGCTCGTTGTCCTGCATCTTTATGGCTTCTATCATCTCAGTCTTTTCTCTGCGAAACTCTTCTTCCGGAAAAACAGGATTAGCGCAGATATCAGAAGCAAGCTTTAGCGCATCTTCTATGTGCTCTTTAAGGCATGTTATATTAATGCCGGCGCTATTATTGCCGGAATAAGCTCCGAGCGATATGGCCTTTGATTCGTAGAACCTGGCGATTTCGCTTCTCGACATAGAGCTTGTGCCATCCATAAGCATCCGGCTAGATAACATTGAAATACCGTTATTATTTTCATTCTCAATTCTTAACCCGCCTTTAAATAAAATAGACACAGCTATTACAGGCAAGCTGTGGTTTTCGGAAATAATCAATGGGATCCCGTTTGAAAGCAGAACTTTTCTGACATCCTCTTTTTCTTTTTCAAGTCCGACATCGCTCTCTTTCTTTATGGACTTTCCGGACTTGCTGAGAATAGTGACGGTCATATTATGCCTGTTAAGATATTTTGAAGCTGCCTGTTTTATATCCTCGGGAGTCACGGCCTTTATATTTTCCACGTATTGCTTAAAGAAATCCGGGCTGCCTGTCAATAGCTGGCTCTGCGCCATGTCATTTGCCTGGGCCTCTATGGTTTCTTTCTGGAACACATAGTCTGCTATAAAATTATTCTTTGCTTTTAAAAGCTCGGCTTGACTGACCCCGGCTTGCTTCAGGTTTTCTATCTGGCTTAATATGGCGTTGATTGCCCCGGGTGTATTTTCTTCCTTCAATACGCTGGAGATTATGAAAAGCCCAGGATCTTTAGGCGTATAATTATATGCTGAAACAGAAAGCACTAGCTGGTCTTTCATTCTGAGATTTTCGTTCAGGATAGAGCTCTCTCCCTGGCCCATAATAAAAGCCAGAAGATCCATAGCGTATAAATCATCATCCAGCAGGCCGGTGGAGCGAAAACTTAAATTCATATATGCGCCATCTATGTCAGCTGTTTCCTCTAAAAACCTTTCTGCTGCTTGAGGCGGCTCTTTCGGCCTGACCATAATAGTATTATTACCGCGTGGGATCGTTCCGAAAGACATTTTTATTTTATCAAGCGCGTCTCTTGCTCCTATGTCCCCCACAACAGAAACAGTCATTTTTTCCGGGGCATAATGAGCCTTAAAAAATTTTACAAGGTCTTCTTTCGTCAACTTTATAAAATTTTCTTTATACCCTATTGCCGGGATGCGGTAGGGATGCGCCAGAAAAGCTGTCTCGAAAGTCATGCGGGAAAGCTTTTTATCAGGGTCATCTTTGCCCATATCCATTTCCCGTTCTATGACCGCCATCTCTTTTTTAAGCTCTTTCGCATCAAACACAGGAGCGGTAAGCATTTCTTTTAATACGTCGATGGCTGTGTCTAAATGTTCCTTAAGTATGATTATGCTGTAGCCCGTGTAATCATAGGATGTATATGCTTCTATATCTCCCCCATATCTATTTAATATATCTTCTATGGAGCCGGCAGGATATTTTCTGGTCCCTTTAAAAAGCATATGCTCGATCAAATGGCTTATGCCTGTCCCGGCGTACTCGTCTTCCGAGGCAGAGCCTGAATCGATAAAAACAGAAAAGACCACGAGGGGATTCCTGTGGTCTTCTTTTATAACCGCCTTTAGGCCGTTATCCAGCGTTATTGTATCCTGGGCATTTAAAGGCGCATTTAAAAAAGCGCCTAAAACAAAAAATGCCAAGAGAGATATTGGAATAATTTTTTTTATCATCTTGGGCGCGTAAAATTATTTCACTCTATTATACTAATATCTGCTGGCTGATTTAGGAGAACGCTGCTTCCTTCTTCTTTTTTCGCTTGGTTTTTCGTAATGTTTTCTGGCTTTTAATAACTTCAATAAACCATCGCGCTCTATTTTCTTCTTAAAACGCCTTAAAGCCTTTTCCAGGGATTCCCCCGGAGCTATTTCTATCCTTGACATTCGTTTTCACCCCCTAAATATAGTTCAATTTTATATAAAACACCTGCTGGTGTCAAGCACTATTAGTCTTTTTTCGAAGGAGTATCGTCATCCTTCATGCCTTTTTTGAATTCGCCTATCGCCTTTCCAAGATTTTTTCCTATTTCAGGCAGCTTGGAAGCCCCGAATACCAAAAGGCATATTAC
Organism: Candidatus Omnitrophota bacterium; assembly: GCA_018824725.1. Classification (GTDB taxonomy): domain Bacteria; phylum Omnitrophota; class Gorgyraeia; order Gorgyraeales; family Gorgyraeaceae; genus UBA10183. Next base: position 16,615 of record JAHJGB010000049.1, on the reverse strand, counting down.
CAATATTAAAATCAATTCTGGCATCCCTATACCAAACATAACATTCTCCTCTCTAAGTAAAAAGTCAAAAGTAAAAAGGTAAAACTAAAATTCAAAAGTTAAAATTAAAAAAGAACTTAAGTTTTCAATTTTTAGTTGTGGTTTTTACTTTTTCGTTTTTACTTTTAAATTCTTCTGTTATTTTATCTTTTCCAGTATCCTGTCCACGTCCACGTAATCCATGACAAGGTTTTCTGCTATTATGGCCTTACCCTTGTCCAAAAGCCCTATCTTGACCGTAAGATCATGTATCTCCGAAGAAACTTTATACGTGTGCTCTTTGCTTAAAAGAACAGGTATGTCCGCACTTTCTATAAGCCTCATTATCTTTTTATTCGGCACTATACCTCCTGTCAATATAATGCCTGATATCGAGATCTTCCTTTTTGGTTTTTTCAGAAGATGCGCCATCAATACCGCCATTATAACATCTTCCCTGTCTCCCGGGATTATTAGAAGAGAGTCTGTCTCTATAAAACCGAGCGCATCATGAGGCTCCATCGCGCCTATAAAAACATTGCGCACTATGTTAAATAAGCCTACTTTTTTGGATATAAGTTTCAGATTGGTTTCATCTATAATATTTTGAATCGTGGGATTTGACAATTTCGAAAAATACGGGATTACGCCCAACACGTCAATACCTTTTCTTTTAAGCCCCGCCTTCAACATGCTTTTTACTTTTTTATACTTAGACACAAGGACTTTGTTTATGATGACTCCTATGACATCCACGCCTTCTTTTTCAAACAATGCCATGTTCAGGTCTATCTCGTCCATCGGCTTGCCAATGCCTCCGGAAGTCACAAGTATAACCTTGGCATCCAGAAGATTTGCCACCTTTGCATTGGAAAGGTCAAATATAGAGCCTACGCCCGCGTGGCCTGTACCTTCTATTACCACAAGATTTTTTCTTTTTGATATGCGCTCAAAAGAAGCTATTATGCTGTCTACCAATTTCCTGTGGCTGCCTCTTCTTATATAATTCTCTGTAAACCCCTTGTCTATTGCAACAGGGCTCATATCTTTTATAGAACCTTTCATGCCGCAAACTTTTTCAATCAGAACAGAGTCTTCGTCGACCTTATATCCGCGCTCAAGCACGTATCTCTGGCCGACAGGCTTTATGAAAGCCACTTTCTTGAATCTTTTTTTAAATGCCTTGATAAGGCCTAAAGATATGGTGGTCTTGCCGTCGTTCTGCATTGTGGCTGCTATAAATATTCTTCTTTGCACCGTATAAGTCCCCTTTTAATTTAGTAGTTCCGACTTACTTTGTCGGGACTACTAAATTGGCTAAGGAATTCGTGGTTTGATGTAAAATAATTACCTTTTCTCCCACTTAAGCAATTCTGTCACCTTTGAAAGCGTAGAGCCTTCATCTATCTCTTTTCTAAGGCGATTTTCTGTCTCCATTACGCTCATTGCCCTGTTTGCGAATTCTACTGCCCTGTCTTTGGGCACAACAACCACTCCGTCGTCATCCCCTAGTATCCAGTCTCCGCTGAAAATCTTTGTGCCCCCTGCGTTTACGCTCACGCCTATCTCTCCGAATCCTTTAGGTTCTCCGGCTGAGGGAGAAATTATTTTTGCAAAAGCCGGAAATTTAAGGCCTCTTATTTCTTTGACATCGCGTATGGCGCCGTCAATTACAACGCCTGCCAGCTTTTTCTGGATAGCTCCGTGAGTAGCCAGTTCTCCCCAGATAGCAGGCCCCACGCCTCCTGCGTCAATAACTATCACCTGGCCTTCCTCTGCCATTTCAATTGCCTCTACCGGCTTTGCCCAGTCTCCCGGATAAGTCCTTACTGTCAATGCCTGGCCGCACATCTTTAACCCCGGATTAACGCTTATTATGTCTTTCAAAGCGCCCTGCCTGTGCATGGCGTCAGAAAGATTAGAGGTGGAGACTTTCATTAAAATTTTCGCAATATCTTTTTCAGAGCCTCTTTTGAAAAGCTCTGTTTTTATTTTTTTCAGCTGATTTATCGAGCGCTTTATATCTTCCGTTGCCTTTTTTGCGTCTTTTGATTTATTTATTGCCCCGCCTACTATGATTATGCTTGCGCCTGCTTTTACAGCGTCAGCAGCAGTTTCAGAATTGATTCCGCCTGCCACAGCTATGGGGATAGTTACGTGTCTTGCGATATCCTTCAGCTCTCTGAAAGGATCTTTGCCGCGCATCTGGTCGTCAATAGGGCAATGCACGCCTATATAATCAACCCCGAGTTTTTCTACTTCTATCGCCCTCTTCTTTGCATCCTTTATTGCGATAAGATCTACCTGTATCTTTGCCCCGTAATTATGGGCTGCATCCACGCATTCTTTTATAGTAGCGTCGCTTGCAGCTCCCAGTACGCATACGATATTCGCGCCTGATTTTGCCGCAATCTCAACCTCTGTGCGGCCAGCGTCCATTATCTTCATGTCAGCTACGATTGTTTTTGCAGGAAACTTTTCGCACAGTTTCCTTACAGCGTTCAGGCCTTCGCTTTTTATCAAAGGTGTTCCTGCCTCCAACCAGTCTATCCCTCCCCTAGCTGATTCCTCCGCACATTTCATTGCGCGGTTCAAATCCACAAAATCTAAAGCAACCTGTAATACCGGCTTCATTTTATTCACCTATTATTTGTTTGCTATCGAAGTCCGACTCCCATCATAAATGATGGGAGTCGGACTTCACTCACCTATTATCTGCACTATTACTTCGCGGTCTCTGGGCCTATTGTCAAAATCTATAAAAACTATCTGCTGCCATCTGCCCAACTGCATTTGATTATCTACAAAAGGCACTGTTATGCCAGGGCCTAAAAACGATGCCCTTACATGAGAATATCCGTTACCATCTTTCCATCTGATATTATGCTGGTATTCGCCTTTCTTGGGCGCTATCTTTTCAAAATATGTCTTAAGGTCTTCCACAAGTCCTGGCTCATATTCAAGCGTCGTAATGCTGCCTGTGGAACCAGGCACAAAAACAGTCACAGATCCGTTTTTCAAGCCAGAGCTTAAAACAGCTGTTGCTGTTTCCGTCGTAATATTTATTATGTCTGTATCGCCTTTAGTGGAGAGTTTTATTTTTTTGGTTATAATAGCCATTATTTTTTTCTATAGGCCTCCAGGTACGAATCGCAGTATAGCTGTTTTTCCATAAGAAGCTCTGCTGTTATCAGGCTATCCATTAATTCTTTGTCAGTCGCATCCATTATTGCCGCATCCAGGCCGTTGGCTATGGCCATTGTTAAAAAAGTCCTGTTGATTAGATTTTTATACTGCATAGAAGAACCCTGAGACACGTTTGAAAGCCCCAGTACTGTTTTAGGCGCAGGGTCAGCCAGCATCTTTGAATCTCTGATAGTTTTAAGGACTTCTTTTGCGTGTGGCTGCGCTACGTTCACAGGCAATATGACAGCGTCTAAATAAAGCTCTGATGTGTCAATCCCATATTCCACGCAGGCCGCGACCAGTTTCATCGCCAGCTCCATCCTGCCTTCGCTGTCTTTGGGTATGCCGGCCTTATCCATTGTGAGCCCGATAATAGAGGCATTATATTTTTTGGCAAGGCTGAAAAGGTTCTTCATTTTTTCTTCGTTTGCGTTTGCTGAATTTATGATAGGTTTTGCCTTGCAAAGGCTGAGGCCTGTTTCCATTACATCCTGTTTTGTAGTGTCTATTGCGAGAGTTATGTCAGTGACTTCCTGGATAGCTTTAATAAGCCATTCCATTGCCTCTTTTGGATTAGCTGAGGCCGGGCCGACGTTCACGTCAAGCGCGTTTGCCTTGCAGGAAACCTGCTTCAGCGCAAGGGCCTGAATAACAGCCTTGTCTTTTTCCTTGATAGCCTTTGCCACATCCTTAAACATCCCGTTAATGCGTTCGCCTATAATAAACATTTTCCCCTCTAGTTGTAAACTCAAAAGTAAAAACGAAAAAGTCAAAATTACAATTAAAAACTCAAAACTTTGATATTCCTGTTTTAGTTTTAAGTTTTAACTTTTAAGTTTTGGTTTTACCTTTTTACTTTTGACTTTTTAGTTATAAATTAGCTTCTTTATTGCTTTCTTTATCTCCTCAACTGCCTTTGGATGATTCATTACAAGTATGTCAGCTCCTGAATTCAGATATGCTGTAGCAGTAACTACTTCCCATAAGATACCTGTATCCTTTTGGCCTGTTTTTGCTTCTTTGGTGCGCCACACTTCCTGGCCAACAAAATTTATCATCGGCATAGATAACATCTTGTCCCCGGAAAGGCCTGCAAGCCTGGTCCTTTCCATTATGGAATAAGTATATTCAAGGCCATATCCAAGCGCTCCTGTTGCGTGATGTATCACTATTTTATCTGCAGGAAATTGCATATCGCAGATAAGTATATTCAATTGTTTTGCTATATTTATATCTATGGGCGCTTCTGAAATTATGGAGTGGCCTGAACTCAGGCATGCGGCGGTAAGCGTCTTGTAATTGTTCTGCGTTGCAATGCCAAACAGGCAATTCTCGCCTTTTGCCACATTTGCGCAATGCGCCATTACCTCGTTATCTTTTTCAGGGGCAGAACTTCCTATTACTATTAAGGGCACTGAAACCGCTTTAAGGATTTTCTCAAGAGTCTTGCCTGCTTCCTGGCCGGAGGCATTTTTTGTATCAGGATGAGTGCTTGCAAGCCTCAGGCATATAAGATCAGTTGAAAATTTGTCCGCGCAAAGTTTAGCCCATTCAACAGGGTCTTTGAGAGTGCTTCCAAAATTTGATTTCAATGTCTCAGGCCAGGCCTCCGGCTCCATATCCCACACCTCCATTGCTACGCTGGGAGGATTGGGGCATTTGTCTTCTCCGTCTATAAAATATATCCCTGTTTCTCCGCCTATCTTTATTGGTTTTTTTGCGCCGATTACAACTTCGCTGATCTTATCCTGCCATTTTTCAATCAATCTTTCCATTAAGCCCCCTCATACATTCGCGGCCACAAAACCGCACCCTTCAGGGTGCGGATAGGCAATGGCTGCTCAGTATTCCGCCCAAGGAACCCCGGGCTTCAGCCCGTGTGGGCTCCATTACGCATCATTGCAAGTAGCTGGTCCAAGACAGGCGACAAACTAGCCTCCGGCTTTACGCTATAGCCTTTTTCGCTGTTTTTCTGTATCTCCTCCTGAAAGCCAATATAACCGCCTATTTTTAAACCCGCTTTTTCTATTAATTCAGATTTATCCGTTTCCAGCCCGCCTTTTGATTTATTTATAATCAACTTTATGTCCCTTATCTTTACTCCTGCGTTTTTGGCTGTATTAAATACGTTTATTGCTGAATTAAGGCCTACCATCGTAGAGTCGCTGACAAGTAAAAGCAGGTCTACATCAGCTGCTGTCCGCCTGGAAAGATGCTCCATCCCGGCTTCGTTGTCAATAACAACAAATTTATACTTTTTAGATATCCTTAAAAGATAATCTCTCAATATATTGTTTACGGCGCAATAACAGCCAGGGCCTTCAGGTCTGCCCATAACTAAAAGATCAAATCCGTTTCCTTCGCTAAGAGCTTCTTCGAGCCTCAACCCGAAAAATTCGCTCTTAGAAAAATTATCCGGGGTTTGTTTTTTTACCTCTTCTCTTATGTCAGCGATAGTTTCTTCGTATTCCATCCCAAGCGCCGTATTTAAATTAGAATTCGGGTCTGCGTCAACTGCCAGAACAGGCTTGTCTATTTTCAAAAGATACTGCACTAGCATTGCAGAAATCGTTGTTTTCCCTACCCCGCCCTTGCCTGCCACTGCAATAATATATGCCATAAATAACCTTCACGCCCCCAATATCTTCTTCACGCTCGGAAACGACTCTATGTCTGTATGCGGCAGAAATAGCGCCGCGCTGTAATTATTCATAAAAGCCGCGCTGGTGCTTAAATCAAAGCATGCCATTTTATTCGCAATAGCCTCTGCCGCTTCCATTGCCTCGTTTGATAAAAGGCACATCTTTGCGCCAGCTACCGAGGTATTTCCCAGGAAAATAAAATTCTTTTCCGGCAGGTCCGGCAATAGCCCTATATTAATTGCTGAGCGTATATTCAGGGCCGTCCCAAGGCCGCCTGCTATAAAAATATGTTTTATATCTGATTTTTTAAAACCGGTTTCTTTTAACAAGACCTCTATGCCGGTATAAATAGCGCCTTTTGAATGTATTAAATTCTTTATGTCGTTTTCATCTATGGTAATGTCTTTACCGATAGCTGAATCTTTAGTTTCCACCAGTAAAACTTCTTTTACGCCTTCGGAATCCCTGACCTTGCAGATTTTATTGTCTTTTATCCTGCCGGACCGATCTATTATTTTATTTTTCAATAATTCGCTTATGATATCCACTATGCCTGAGCCGCAGATGCCTTTTGGAGGCAAATTCCCTATGGTCTGCACCTCAATAGAATTATCCTTTATAGAGATATTCTGAATAGCCCCTTTCATAGCCCGTATCCCGGATTTAAGGCCTCCGCCTTCAAAACAAGGGCCTGCTGAAGTGGAGCAGGACATTAACCATTCTTTATTGCCAAGTACGACTTCGCCATTGGTGCCTAAATCTATAAAGAGAGTTAGGTCTTTTGTCTTGTCCATGCCTGAAGCAAGAATGCCTGCCACTATGTCGCCTCCCACATAACTTCCTATGCACGGAAGACATGCCAAAAGGCCTCTCGGATTTATTTTTATACCAGCTTCAGCGGCTCTTATCACAGGCATAAAATTTACAGCCGGTATATAAGGCTCTTTTCTTATATAAGTGGGGTCAATTTTTAAAAGCAGGTGTGTCATTGTAGTATTACCGGCGCTAATAACAGCCGTCACGTCATCCAGGGTCAGATTCACTTCCTTTATCAGATTATCAATCAGAGTATTTACAGTATCTATGACTGCATGGTGTAATTTCTCCAGGCCTTTTTCATGCTGGGCAAAAATAATCCTGGAAATTACATCTTCTCCGAAATCCACCTGGGGATTATAGCTTGCCTTTGAGCCAAGCACTTTTTGAGAATTCAGGTCTACCAGATAGGCAACAATAGTAGTGGTGCCTATATCCACAGCCACTCCGAAATTTTTCTTGGACCGGTCTCCGGATTCAATCAACACAACTTCTGTAGTCTTGTTCCTGTTGCCGATAGTCGCAGTGACTTCCCATCCGCTCTCTCTTAAAAGCCTGGGCAGCTTTTTTATATTACTTAACCCCATCTGTATTATATTTATTTCTTTGTGATGCTTTTTTATCTCTCCTAGCAGCCTGTCTGCGTCTCCGGAATTATCGTCAATAGTTGGGCTTGGAAGTTTTAAAAATATCTTCGTGGATAAAGGCCCATGTTTAAAAATCTTCGCAGCCGTCTTGTGGCGCTCTTCCTCTATCTCTTCAACAGGCGTATAAAGCCCTGCCAGGCGTTTTGCCTTTATCTCCTCGGTAAGTATCTCAAGATCTCCCAGCCTGGATTCTTCCGGCACAAACACTTCCATATCTGATTTCGGGGTAGTCCTGCAAGCAAGCACATAGCCTTTCTCACGCTCTCTTTCTGTAATCCTGCCGCTATCTTCAGTTATATAATCGCCTTTTTTAACTATGACCTTACACCTGCCGCACACGCCCTCTCCCCCACAGCTATTATATATATGTATGCTAGTCTTTAAAGCAGCTGTCAAAAGGTCTGTTCCTCTATTTATATAAACAGACTTGTGTTCCGGCAAAAATGTTATCTTGAATTCTTCCATAGTAAGTTAAATTTTAACACGTAAGGAATATACGGTCAATCAAATAAAAAACCTCGCCCCGATTATAAATCGGAGCGAGGTTGTGACGGTTATGCTCAATAGTTACTTCTGAATAACCTTTAACTCTGTTCCATCTGCCGGACAATATTGCACATCCGAGCCAAACTGTTTTCCGCACACAGGGCAAAATTTAGCATCCATCGAGTCGCCAACCAATGCGCCGCCTGCTGCTCCTGCTGCTCCGCCTATCAGAGCACCTTCAGCTGCATGGCCTGACTGGTGGCCTATGATAGCGCCTGCTCCGGCTCCGATAAGTGTGCCTACGCCTGCGCCTTTCTGGGTGCTTGTGCAGCCTGCCACAGCCACTGCCAATAACAGCAATAAGGCTATTACTGTATATTTTTTCATCCCACACCTCCCAAATTTTGTGAAACAAAATTTGATCCCGAGTCTCGCCACCAAAGGTGGCGGACGAGGGACTATTTTTTATAATTATAACACTTTTTAAAGCGCGGTCAAGTATAATATGGCTACTATGGAAGTCCGACTCCCATCAATCTAATGACTACTTAATCACCCTTATTCTGTTGGGTGGCCAGTATATTAAAAATGCCTTGCCCAGCAGGTACTTTTTAGGCATAAAACCCCAGTATCTTGAATCTCGGCTTGAAATGCTGTTGTCTCCCAGCACGTAATAGGCATCATTCGGCACCATAACGCTTTGGCCTTCTACGCCAAAATCCCCTCTATTGTAATAATGCTGCTTTTTTAAAATAGAGTCTTCTTTCACAGAGTTGTTATTAACCAGGATAGCGCCGTTTGAAATCTGGATATTTTCATTCGGCAGGCCAACCAGCCTTTTTATAAAATCTTTTTTCTTGTCCTCGGGGGATATAAACACAATCACATCGCCCCTTTTTGGCTGTGTAAATTTGTATATAAACTTATTCACCAGGATCCTGTCGCCTTCTATAAGGGTAGATCTCATTGATCCGGTAGGTATCTTGAACGCCTGTACCACAAATGTCCTTATTATTAGCGCCAGCACAACAGCTATGATTATCGGCTCAACCCATTCCTTCATCAAATAACGCATCTTATCGTTCATTTCGCTCTCCTATCCATAATTGTTATTGCAGTAGGGCAGGTTTAAACCTGCCCTACTAGAAAACCGACAATGTTGAATTTAAAGTTGTTTAGATTTTTAATACAGCCAGAAAAGCTTCCTGAGGTATTTGCACTTTTCCAAACTGCTTCATCCGTTTTTTCCCCTCTTTTTGTTTCTCCCAGAGTTTGCGTTTTCTGGAAATATCTCCGCCGTAACATTTTGCAGTAACATTTTTACTCATTGCCCGGACTGTTTCCCTTGCCACCACGTTATTTCCTATAGCTGCCTGTATCGCAACTTCAAACATCTGCCTCGGGATGAGCTCCTTAAGTTTTTCCGCCAGCATCCTGCCTTTGTATTGTGATTTTTCCTTGTGGACAATTGACGAAAGCGCATCGCACGGATCGCCGTTTATCAATATATCAAGCTTTACAAGGTTTTCGGGCCTGTATTCGCTTACCTCGTAATCCAAAGAGCCGTAACCCCTTGTCATGGACTTTATTTTATCGTAGAAATCCACTATAAGCTCGGACAGCGGTATTTGAAATGCAAGTTTTATCTTTTCCTGAGAAATATATTCAGTTGATTTGTATTCGCCGCGCCTTGATTTTGCAAATTCAATAACCATACTCAAGGTATCATGAGGCACCATTATATAAGTAGCGGCAAAAGGCTCTGAAATCTCTAATATATTCTGAGGTTCAGGCAATTCACTGGGGTTATCAACTTCTATGATCTTCCCTTTTTTGTCCTTAACCCTATAAACAACGCTCGGTGTGGTAATGACAAGATTCAGGTCATATTCTCTTTCCAGCCTTTCCTGGACGATTTCCATATGTAAAAGCCCCAGAAAACCTGCCCTGTATCCAAAGCCTAGCGAAGGAGAATTTTCAGGTTCATATATAAATGACGAGTCGCTTAACTCTAATTTTTCAATTGCATTTTTGAGAAAATCGAAATCCTTTGCATTAACAGGGTATATGCCGCAAAATACCATGGGCTTGAGCTGTTTATAGCCGATCAAAGGCTTGTCCGCAGGCCTCTTAGCATCGGTAATCGTATCGCCATTTTTTACATCCTTAGCTTCTTTTATCTGACAGATGACGTAACCGACTTCTCCGCACGAAAGGCTGTCCACAGGTTCCATCTGAGGCCTGAATATGCCCACCTCCTGAACCTCATATTTTTTAGAACTGGCCATCATAAGGATATTCATACCTTTTTTGATAACGCCATTTACGACCCTTACGTAAACTATTACGCCTCTGTAAGTATCATACGCTGAATCAAACAACAGCGCCTGGAGCGTTTCGTCTTTGCTGCCGCTCGGAGGAGGCACATCCTTTATTATTCTTTCAAGAAGCTCTTCGGTTCCTATGCCTTCTTTAGCGCTGGCGAGCATTATTTCATTATCCTTAACATTCAAAATGCCTTTTATTTCATTTTTGACTCTTTCAGGGTCTGCGTTCTGCAGGTCGATTTTATTTATTACAGGTATTATAGTAAGCTTCTTATCTTGCGCATGCTGCAGATTTGCCACTGTTTGGGCTTCGACGCCCTGGGCTGCGTCTACCAGAAGCACTGCGCCTTCGCACGCTGATAAAGATTTTGAAACCTCGTAGCTAAAATCCACATGGCCGGGAGTATCAATAAGATTTAATTCGTAAATTTCCCCGTCCTTTGCCTTGTAGGACATCCTGACAGCGCTTGCTTTAATAGTAATACCGCGCTCCCTTTCCAGATCCATGTCATCCAGCAGCTGCTCCCTGAACTGCCTTTTATTTACCGTATCTGTAAGCTGAAGCAGCCTGTCCGCGAGCGTGGATTTCCCGTGGTCTATATGCGCAATGATACAAAAATTTCTTATCTTAGCTTTATCCATAATCTCATCATATACAAATTCAACATTGTCGGTTTTTTTTAGTTATTTACACACTGAGGGCTAAATTTTTGCCGAAATCCAGGTATGAGAGGGCTGTCTTTTCGCTGGAGGCTTCCGCATATATCCTCAAGATTGGTTCCGTGCCTGACAATCTCAAAATTAACCAGCTGTTATCCGCCATTATAAACTTATGGCCGTCAAAAGATTTTATTTCTTTTACACTCTTTCCGCAAACCTGTTTTGGCGGATTAGCCTTTAACAGCTCCATCAATTTTTTCTTTTTTTCGTCGGAATACTCCAGGTCTATCCTTTGGTACTTGAATGCGCCGTACTCTTTTTCAACATCTTCCAATATTTCCAGTATGCCTTTTTTTCTATACGCCATCATTTCTATAAGAAGTGCGCCCAGAAGCATGCCGTCTCTTTCGGGCATATAATCCTTTACGCCTATGCCGCCTGATTCTTCTCCTCCGATAAGAATGTCTTCGTCCAGCATGAGCCTGCATATATATTTAAATCCAACCGGTGTTTCGTACAATTTCAAATTGTATTTTTTAGCAATAAGGTCTATAAGGGTGGTGTTGGAGACTGTTTTTACCACCCCGCCTTTCCAATGCCTATCTTCTATAAAATGCAGCAATAATAGCGCCATTATCTGGCCTGCGCCCATGAATTTTCCGCCCGGTATAACCGCGCCTATCCTATCCGCGTCTCCGTCGTTTACTATGCAAATATCATAATTTGCTTTTTTATCTTTCATTACCTTAAAAGGAGCCTCGAGATTTTTCGGAATAGGCTCAGGATTAACCCCTCCGAACAATGTATCCCTTCCTGTCCTCATCTGGGTTATTTTTATCTTCGTGCCTTTAAGTATCTCGGGGATATACCCGTCCCCTACGCCGTGCATGCAATCTACCAGCGCATTGACCTTTGCATTTTTTAAATGTTTCAGGTCAACGTAGGCCCTTGCAAATTTCATGTAGTCTTTTTTCAGGTCGGTAAGAACTATCATCCCGCTCTCTATGCCTTTTTTAAATTCCATGGACTGCACAGGATTTTTCCCTAACAGCGATTCCACTGACTTGGTAATCCCTTCGTCAGCAGTGCCGGCGTAAGGCGCCTTTATCTTCAGGCCGTTATAATAAGGCGGATTATGGCTTGCCGATAACATCAGGCCGCCTGATAATTTTTTATTTTTTATTGCAAAGCTTACGAGCGGCGTCGGGACGGCCTTATCCGAAAGCAGCACTTTGATACCGTTGGCCGCAAGGACTTCTGCCGCAAGCTCAGCGTATTTCTCGGATAAAAATCTCCAGTCATAGCCGATTGCGAAAACAGCATCCTTCGCTTTAAAATGGTCTGCTACCGCCTGAGAAGCTATTCTCACGTTTTCAAATGTAAAATCCTGCGATATTATCGCCCTCCAGCCGTCTGTTCCGAATTTAATACCCATCTTGCCTGCCTTTCCTTTCTATTGTGCGCGTAATTTATTTACAGCTTCTTTTTTATCTTTTGCGCCGAAGAAATACGACCCTGCCACTAGTACATTCGCGCCTGCTTCAATAACTAATCCGGCATTTTTATCATTTATTCCGCCGTCTACTTCTATATCTCCGGAATATATTTTTCTAAGCGCTCTGACTTTTGGCAGTATCGCTTTTATAAAACTCTGCCCGCCGAACCCAGGATGAACCGACATAAATAAAACCATGTCAGCGTCTTTTAGCACCCCTTCTATACATAAAGGCGAATCAGGGTTTAGAGACACGCCCGAGGTTTTCCCAAAAGATTTGATTTGTGCCAAAGTTTCTTTTACGCGTATTTCATCTATCTTATCAGTGCTTTTAGAAACCCCTTTCTTTAACCCTTCAGCCTTCAGCCTAGAGCCTTGGGCGTATGCTTCGGCATGAATAGTAATAATATCGCTACCTGCTTCTGCAAAATCTTTAATAAATTTGTGCGGATCCTCTATCATCAGATGCACATCTAAAACTATTTTAGTGCACCTTCTCACCGCCTCAACTATCAAAGGCCCTATGGTGATATTTGGCACAAAATGCCCGTCCATCACATCAACATGTATCATGTCAGCGCCGGAATCCTCAACCTTTTTTATCTCGTCTTTAAGCATTGAAAAGTCCGCTGACAATAAACTCGGGGCAACAAGTATTTTTTTATTCATAAGTGCTCCTTATAAAACCAGGTCTTTTTCTATTTCTTTCTGCTCTTTGTCTTTAAACTCGCCTATCATGGCTATATTCAAGCCGGAGCTTTTGAATATACCTTGAGCCACTCGTTTTATATCATCCGTAGTCACGGCCTCGGCTTTTTTTATAATCTCTTTCCTGTCGGGCAGCTTATTTAAAGAGGTGGCGTATTCTCCAAGCCACAGCATATGGTCCACCGTATCCTCCATCGCCATCAGAAGCTGGACCTTGAAAAATTCCTTGGCCCTTTTTAATTCGCCTGCAGTAACATGCTTTTCTTTGATCTCTTTCAATTCCTTCAATATGCACCTTATCGCCTCTTTGGCCTTTTTATGCTCTGTGCCTGCGTGCACTACAAACGCGCCTGTCTCATTATATCTTTTAACATCCGCGCCTATCTCGTAAGCAAGCCCTTTTTTCTCCCTTATGTTTTCAAACAGCCTGGATGACATGTTAGCGCCTAGGATAATATGCAGAAGGGTAAGGGAATATCTATCCTTGTGAAACTTTCCAAAAGAATGCAACCCCATGGATATATGCGACTGCTTTGTGTCTTTATTTATTACTTTCATCCGCGGCTTTGATTGATTGTTACAAAAAGGTTCTGGATGCTGGGTTTTTCCTTTAGCGGCTTTAGAAAATATCTTTTGAACGTTTGTCTCTATCTTCCCGTGATCTACATTGCCACATAAAACAATAACCATGTTTCCGGATGTGTAATTTTCGTCCCTGTATTTAACAATGCCTTTTCTTGAAATAGGGCTTACTGACTCTATGCTGCCGGCTATAGAAAAACCTAAAGGATTGCCCGGCCACATAATTTCAGCCAGTATATCGTGCACGTGATGATTCGGAAGGTCCTGATACATTTTTATCTCTTCTATTATTACCCCGCGCTCGCGGTCAAGCTCCTCCTGCTTAATGCTTGCGTTCAGCACCATGTCAGACAAGACTTCCAAAGCCACATCCGCGTGCTTATAGCTGACCTTTGCCAGAAAACACGAAACCTCTTCCGAAGTAAATCCGTTTAACGAGCCTCCCCTGCCTTCTATTTCCTCCTTGAGCTTCCTGCAATCCCTGGAAGGCGTGCCTTTAAAAAGCATATGCTCCAGAAAATGCGAGATTCCGGAAATTTTTTCGTTTTCATTCCTGGAGCCTGTTCTTATCCATATGCCTACGGCCAGAGATTCCATGCCGGGCATATGGTTTGTCACAAGAGTAAGGCTATTATTAAATTCTGTCTTTTTGTACATGCAAATCCAAATAATTCTGCAAGATCAGTTGCGCGGCTATTTTATCTAAATTCTGTTTTCGCTTTTTTCTGGACATGTCAGCTTCCAGAAAAACCCGCTCGCCCTGCGCAGTAGTTAGGCGCTCATCCAGCATCTCCACTTCAACCTGTATTTCTTTTTTCAGCTCCTTTACAAAATCCATAGCGCGGTTTGCGCTTTTACCTTCTGTACCGTCCATGTTGAGCGGAAGCCCCACTATTATCTTTCCTGCTTCGTATTCTTTTACTAGCTCCCCTACTTTTTTTAAATCGTTTTTTATGCCTTTGCGTTCTATTGTTCCTACGGACTGCGCTATTATATTCAAAGAGTCGCTTACCGCCACCCCTATCCGTTTTTCCCCGAAGTCAAGGCTCAATATCCTCTGCATACTATTCAAAGGCCTTAAATGTTTTAACCAGGTCTTTTACCTCCTGAGCCCTGTTTTTATCGCAGACCAGCGTGCCTGATTTTGTCTGGACGATAATGATGTCTTTAAGCCCTATGGCGCCTATTTTATGCCCCCTGTCGCCCACTATAATACAGCCTTTGACATCTATAACACTGGAATTTGAGAGTATGATATTTCCATCTGTATCCTTGTCGTATATCTCTTCAATGCTTGACCATGATCCTATATCCACCCAGTCGAAATCAGCCTTTATGCATAATATCCTAGCGCGCTCATTCTTTGAAACAGGCTCCATGATAGCATAGTCTATAGAAATCGGCTTTAGCTTGGAATATTCGCTCTCCAGCCTTATTGCATATCCGGCCTTTCCTTCAAACCTGCAAGTATCTTCAAAGCTGTAATATAAATCCGGCATATATTTTTTCATCATGCTCAATATAGCCTCTGTTTTCCAGACAAATATGCCGCTATTCCATAAATAATTTTTGTTTTTATAAAACGCTTCTGCCTTCGCCTTTTTGGGTTTTTCAATAAATCTTTTTACAACGTAACATCCTTTGATTTTTTTTCCGGCCTCTATGTACCCGTAACCGATAGATGGATGCCTGGGCTTTATGCCTATTGTTAAAAGATTCGGCCCTGATTCCGCAATCTTTCCTGCCGACAGCAGGTCTTTAAAAAAGGCCTTTGTGTTTTTTATTATATGGTCCGCCGGCAACACTATCATTGTCTGGTCTCCGAATCTTTTTTTCAGGATAAGGGCAGACAGGCATATCGCAGGCGCAGTGTCTTTGCCAAACGGCTCCAATATGATATTTTCTTTTTTAATGCTGGTAACGTACGGTTTCAGGCTGGAGAACTGCTTCTTTGTGGTTACGAGAAATATGTTATCTATGGGTAATTTTTCTTTCAGCCTATTTATGGTTTCCTGGATCATGACATTTCTTGTGCCCAGAGATATCATGTGCTTTGCTTTTCCGCGAGTGCTCTTTGGCCAGAGTCGTTCGCCCTTTCCGCCTGCCATTATTACCGCATACATAATAATTCTCCTTTAATTCAATTCAAAAGTAAAAACGCAAAAGTCAAAACTACAACTAAAAATTTAAAACTTCTTCACTTTTGAATTTTAACTTTTGGTTTTGCCTTTTTACTTTTAACTTTTTAGTTTTCTTACAAATCCCCCCACTTTTCCAACCAAATCCTTTTTCCCTATATTCTTTTCAATCACCTTTATTATTGCGCTTCCTACTATTGCGCCGTCAGCGAATTTTTGAACCTCTTTTACCTGTCTAGGCGTAGAGATCCCAAACCCGACGCAAACCGGCATATTGGTTATCTTTTTTATATTCCTCAGATTTTCTCCGAGTTCTTCTGGCAATTTTTTTCTCGCGCCTGTTGTGCCTGTGAGTGAAACATAATATATAAATCCTGTTGCAGCGCCGGTAACTTTTTTAATCCTGTCAATAGAGCTTGTAGGGGCCAATAATTGTATTACTGAAAACTTATTTTTCTTTGCAATCTCGCATAGCTCTTTTGATTCCTCCGGGGGCAGGTCGGGAACAACAACCCCGTCAACCCCGCTATGAATCGCATCTTTTACAAATCTTTCCAAACCGAAATGAAAGACAAGATTGTAATAGATTAAAAATACTATGGGGGCTTGTATTTGATTTCTGACTTTTTTAACCAGGTTAAAAACTCCAGGCAGGGTAGTTTTACTCTTTAGCCCGCGTTCAGATGCCTTCTGTATTGTAGGGCCGTCTGCAATAGGGTCGGAAAACGGCACGCCAAGTTCAATGATATCCGCGCCTGAAGATGCTAACTTGTGTATCAATTTCTCTGTGACGCCCAGAGATGGATCCCCAGCCATTATAAAAGCAATAAACGCTTTTTTATTATTCTTCTTTAGTTCTTTGAATTTTTTATCGATACGATTCATGATTGTTTTGGCACACTAAAGTGTG
>JAHJGB010000048.1 GCA_018824725.1 Candidatus Omnitrophota bacterium | reverse complement strand
TTTTATTAATATTAGATAGATCCTTCGCTGCTAAGTGTAAGAGTTATAGCAGCTCAGGATCAAATTTTGTTTTACAAAATTTGAGAGGTTTTATGATAAAAGAAGCTATTGGAAAAGTAGTGGATGGATTTGACCTGACTCGCGAAGAAATGGTTTCCTGCATGAGCGAGATAATGACCGGCGAAGCGACTCAGGCGCAGATAGGAAGCTTTATCACAGCCCTTAGATTTAAAGGAGAAACAGTAGAAGAGATTACAGGCGCTGCTATTGTTATGCGGGAAAAAGCCACGAGGATAGACGTATCCAGCAATCTGATAGATCTGGACAGAGATGATATCAATATAGACAGGGAAACTATTGTAGACACGTGCGGCACTGGCGGGAGCGGGACAAATACCTTTAATATCTCTACGACAGTTGCTTTTGTGGTGAGCGGGGCAGGGTTAAAAGTGGCCAAACACGGAAATCGCGGAGTATCCAGTGTTTGCGGAAGCGCGGATGTCATAAAGGCCCTCGGGGTAAACATCGAAATCCCGCCTGAAAAAGTAAAAGAATGCATAGAAAAGATAGGCATAGGGTTTTTATATGCGCCTTCTTTTCATAGTGCGATGAAGTTTGCAATAGGGCCGAGAAGAGAGATAGGCATAAGGACTATATTCAATATACTCGGGCCTCTTACTAATCCTGCGAATGCCACGTGCCAAGTCCTTGGCGTGTATGAGGAAAAACTTACGGATAAGTTGGCAAATGTGCTTAATAATCTCGGGACCAAAAGGGCGTTTGTTGTGCATGGCCTGGATACACTGGACGAGATAACCATAACAGGCGAAACCAAGGTTAGCGAGCTTAAGAATAAAAAGGTAAAAGGATATTATATAAAACCTCAGGATTTCGGTATGAAAAAAGCAGATCTTTTAGACATAAAAGGCGGGACCATAGAAGAAAATGCGGCTATAGTGAGAAAAGTCCTTGAAGGAGAAAAAGGCCCGAGGCAGGATGTGGTGTTATTAAACGCCTCTGCCGCGCTGATAGTAGGCGAGATGGCAAAAGACTTTAAGGATGGCATTGAGATAGCCAGGCAGTCCATAGAATCAGGCAAGGCAAAACAAAAGTTAGAAAAATTAATAGAATTCACTAACAAATCTTGAATTACTTATTATGAAGAATTTCTTGCAGGATATAATTACATTAAAAAGAAAAGAAGTTGAGGCCCTGAAATCAAAAAGGCCTATAACAGAGTTTATTGATTCAAAGCGTCTATTAAGGGGCATACGGCCGTTTAAAGAAGCTATCTCGAGCGGAGATGGCTTGAATCTGATTGCGGAGATAAAGAAGAAATCCCCATCTTTTGGTAGAAATTTTTTCAGAAAATTAGATATAACCGGAATAGCCAATATCTATAAATCAGAAGGCGCCAAGGCCATGTCAGTTCTTACGGATAAAAAGTTTTTTAGCGGCAGCATCCTGCATATTAATGAAGTAAAGCGCGCCATAGACCTCCCTGTCCTGAGAAAGGATTTTATAATAGATGAATATCAGGTTTACGAATCCCGCTATTTCGGAGCAGACGCGATACTTCTGATTGCCAGGATTTTATCCGTAGACCAGATAAAAAGCTTTATGCATCTTGCGAAAAAGATCAATATGGACGTTATTGTAGAAATTCATAATGATAATGACCTTGAAAAAGCGTTATTAAGCAATCCGGATATAATAGGAATAAACAACAGGGACCTGGATACACTGGAAATTTCCATAGAAAATACTTTAAGGCTTGCTCCTAAAATTCCGCAGAATATTATAAAGATCAGTGAAAGCGGCATTTCCAGCAGCGAGGATATTAAAAAGATCAGAAATATTGAGATAAATGCGGTTTTGATAGGCGCTGCGTTTCTTGAATCCGGAGATATTGCGGCCAGGGTAAGAGAGGTTATGGGCAATGAAAGTAAGGGTTAAGTTTTGCGGGATAACTTCAGCTGAAGACCGGGACAGCGCAATAATAGCAGGCGCTGATGCGATAGGCATTGTATTTTTTAAGGACAGTCCCCGTTTTGTACCATTGGAAAAAGCAGAGATGATAACAAAAGATCTGCCGCCTTTTGTGAGCGCAGTGGGAGTTTTCGTTAATGAAGACCTTGGTTTTATTGAGGAATGCGTTGAGCGATGCGCTATGAACGCAGTACAGATACATGGCGATGAAGATGTGAAATATTGTTTAAAGTTTAAAAGTTTAAAGCTCAAAGGCGTAAAACTGATAAAGGGTATCAGAGTTAAAGACAGGGAAAGCCTTGCTGCGATAGAAGATTGCCCGGCTGATGCCTTTATCCTGGATGCGTACAAAAAAGGCCTATATGGTGGCACAGGACAAGGCTTTGATCGTTCGCTGGCTATTATAGCAAATGAATATGGAAGAAATATTATCATATCAGGAGGTCTAAATCCTGATAATGTCTATGATATAATAAAGGAAGTAAAACTCTACGGAGTAGATGTTTCCTCAGGTATTGAATTCTCGCCAGGTAAGAAGAATATCGAACTAATGGAGCGGTTCATAGCAGAAGTCAGGCGCGCAGAAATAGAAGAATAGCCCCATTCCAGCCATAGCTTATTAACAATACTACAACTTAACTGATGGAAGCCCGACTCCCATCAGTAATATTATGATGGGAGTCGGGCTTCCATCAGTAGGTCTGACTTGACAAACCGAATAAAATCATTATACTTCTTTATACTTCGACTTAAAGGAATATAAAGAGGTCTAATGTGACTAAAGCCAAGCAGGTAATGACAGTCAAGGAGATAGCCGAATACCTGAGCGTACATCCTATGACAATATACAAGTATGTCCAGGATGGCAAGATACCTGCTTTTAAAATAGGCGCAAGCTGGCGCATCAGAAGGGATTCTATTAAAAAGTGGATGGATGAGAACGAACATAAAAACCAGGGAGGTGCTTAGATGTTCAGGAAGATGAAATTAGTTTTGTCGGTATCTCTTGTTATTTTAGTGACAATTTTCAGCGCCAAGGCGTTTGGCTTAGGCTCAGGAGGCTATAGAAACGAAGTGGTGGACGCAGAGGCAGCCGGCAAAGGATTTTGTTTTACAGCTCAGGCAGATAACCCTTCAGCAGTGCATTATAATCCCGCAGGCCTGACTCAGCTTAAAGGTTCCCAGGTTACCGTAGGCTATGTTTTTGAAGCCCCTATGTTTTCAGTGGATTCCAAGGCAACGGGCGATAATGTCAACATGCAAAAACAGGTATTTTATCTTCCTAATGTGTATTTTGTGACAGAACTTAAAAATGAAAATCTTAGATTTGGTTTCGGAGCCAACTCCCCGTATGGCTTAAGCACTGACTGGTCAAATGATAGTTATACGCAGTATCTAAGCACTGAATCAAATGTGACAATGATGAATTATAATCCCACAGTTGCTTATAAGGTTAATGATTTCGTGTCAGTAGGAGCTGGCATAGATTTTTTTACAGCTGATGTTAATAAACATAGAGTAGTGTCACCAGCGCTATCTGCTACCGGTGGAGATTTTCAATTAAAAGCCAGTGATGAAAGCTGGGGGTATAATTTCGGGCTTTTATTAAAACCTTCTGAGAAACATAGGATAGGTATTTCTTATAGAAGCGAGATTGATTTGACGCTTAAGGGTACGGTAAGTTTGGATGGCTTAACTGACATTGCTCCATACTTTGCCAACACTGTTTTTGGAGGCTCAAGTTATACTACTGCCGTGGAATCAAAGTCTACTATTCCCAGGAGCATTGCATTAGGGTATGCATATCAACCTAATAATAAATGGACAATTGAGGCAGACGTAGAGTGGACAGACTGGTCATGCGTAGAAGAAGAATTTTTGACATATCCAAATGAAACCCCAGGTAGCGCCAAGTCAACTATTTTAAATAC
>JAHJGB010000047.1 GCA_018824725.1 Candidatus Omnitrophota bacterium | reverse complement strand
GGCTCCCAGGTTCTAATAGACCTAAAAGGCGTATATCGCGGCATGAAGATGCTTATAAATATGGTCTTATGGTGGATACTCGTAGGAATGGGCCTCGCGAGCCTTATAGGCGCATACGTGCCTCAGGGTATATTCCACAGGTACATGGGCCCGACATTTCTCGGCATGCTCGCTACCCTGGCACTCGCTACTATAATAGAGGTATGTTCAGAAGGCACCGCGCCTCTTGCCTTTGAGATCTACCGCCAGACAGCCGCAGTGGGCAATGCCTTTACATTCCTCATGGCAGGCGTAGTCACCGACTACACTGAAATCGGCCTCCTCTGGATCAATGTCGGCAAGCGCGTCGCCATCTTCCTCCCCATCATCACCGTCCCCCAGGTCCTCCTCTTCGGCTTCATAGCGAATATGATATTTAGATAACAATTACACCTCCGAGGTGGCTGAAGGTCTCCTCGGAGGTGGTTTAAAACAATAACCTACAAATTCCTTTAATTATCAATACAACCCCTGCAATCACCACCCCGGCTATCAGCTACCTGTAAAAAAATATTAAAATATTTGAAAGAAACCCGCCTCCGGATGTGTCTATATATAGGTGGTCGCAATCTGCGACCACCTAATCTTGAAGTTCCATTTTGGAACATCAAGATTGGATATCGCATTCTGCTATATCCAAAACTAGAAAGGAGGCAGCAATGAAAGAAAGTATTGTACCTGAGGTGATTGAACGTAAGATTTTTATAATTCGAGGACATAGGGTAATGTTAGATAGGGACTTGGCAAAATTATATAGAGTAACTACCGGAAACTTAAATAAAGCGGTAAGAAGAAACCTTGAGCGCTTTCCGGAAGACTTTATGTTTCAGCTAACAAAAGATGAAGAAAATTCTTTAAGATTCCAATTTGGAAGTTTAAAAAGGGGGCAGCATACTAAGTATCTGCCATATGCATTCACAGAACAAGGCGTTGCGATGTTGTCTAGCGTATTGCGAAGTAAGCGCGCTGCCCAGGTTAATATCGCCATCATGCGGGCATTTGTAAAACTGAGGCAGATTCTTTCCATGAATAAGGATTTGGCTTATAAATTAAAAGAACTGGAAAGAAAGATCGAAAAGCACGATGTTGATATCCAGGCGATATTCGAGGCCATCCGCAGGCTCATGGCGCCTCCTCCGCTAAAACCAAAACCGCAGATAGGCTTTAAACCCGGCCTATAGCTTTTATTGAGATTATGGTATAATAATTTTATAAGGGACGCGTCAAAAAGGGGCACACTGCTTTGTAGAGCGTCCCAATATGAATATGTCCCTATAAATCCTTTGACATCTCGCCTATAATTTGTTATAATTTAAAAAATACGAGGAATGGAATCAAATGGCCATGGAAAAGATGGTCTTTTTATGTCTATGAATATGATAAAGTTAAAAAAAGAATTTATCTTAAAATTTATAGCATTTTTTCTGACAGCTATATTGCTTTTATATGATGCCGGATATAACAAAAATATAGCCATAGCTGAGGAGACTGTTCTCAGGATTCCTCTCGACGGCGCTAAAAGAATAGAAAAATCTTTGCTATTAGCGCATGCTGCTACAGTAGACCCGCTTCCTATCAGGCGCAAACGTTATAGTTATAGAAGAGAACGAGCCTCATCTTTACCCAATCCTGCGAATAATTTAGGTCCTATTATTATTCTTAATACGATGGATTTAAGTACAGTTATTGTAGATAATCGTGATGGGACAGCGCGATTAAAGACTGACAGCAGCGAGTTATCAAAACAGGCGGACGGAATGTTGGAGCTTTTTAGACCCACCGGGACAGTTTTGACATATTATTTGTTCGGAATTTTAAAGACTTCGTGGGCATCTCGTTTTGTTCATGGGCTTAATTACGAGAGGGCCGAGACAATAGCAAAAGAAAATGGCAACCAAGCATTGCTTGAGTACATACGGGAAAGGAAGGCCGCTTTCGGAATAGGAGAAAACGTAGTGATTAATAAAGCGAAAATGCTAAACCCTTATAGATTATACCTGGAAATAGAAACTGATAAGCAGAAATGTTCAATGGTTATGGGATATCCTACAAAAAATGACAAAGTATCTTTTATGACCCAGGATGGCCGGCAAGCAGAACTTGATTTGCATGAAGGCTATGGTAATATGTTTTCTCCGGACGTAGAACCTGCAAAAGAAGCTGGCCAATCTGTTATTAATCTCGGAGATTATATAGACGTGATAAGTATGAAAGGATTAATTCAGCGCGCGCATAAGGATGGTAATTTTGTAATTATGGATTTAATACCCTGGGTTTCTCCATCAGGGGTTACGGAAGAAAATTACCATCTTTTTAATCATAGTGTTATCGAAGAATCTGCAGAAGAAAGGAGCGATGAGGATATTTTGACGTGGGAACAGAGCGTAATATTACACCTTAGCGATGGAAGAAGGGTTCGTGTGCATTTCAGGGATGCTCAGGATCAACTTAGCCCTGATTTTAATAACCATGGTGATTATTGGCATAAATACATCGTGCATTATATAAAACAGTTAATTGAAAGATTAGATATAGATGGGTTCCGTATTGATTTGGCTTATGAATTGCATACAGGAGAAGGAGGAAATATAGAAGATTATGATTTTTTAAAGCATATTTTGTTTGAGATAATAGAAAACGCGTTAAGAGAAAAGGGGAAAAGGGTATATTTTGTGCATGAAGTATATGAGCAGTTTCATAGGGACATTGTAAGAAAATGGAATGAGGAGTTGACAGGACAATTGAGGCAGAGAGGCCTCTTGGGAGGAGATGATGAATACAGCCCTTTCAAGATGTATTTCCCGGATATTTTCGAAGGTATTCAGAGTAGAAATACAGATGATTTGGTCAAAGCTTTAAAATGGGTGCTTGAGGGCGGAAAAGACACAGAAATAAGTTATGCTGCAAACTTTGATGAATTTGCCCCGGCTACGTATATACACGATGAAAAACTTAGAAAAGGCTATATGTTATTGTTGATATTGATGAGCAAAACAGGTTATAATACCTTAATTTATCCCAGGGATTTAATAAGAGAGGGAGATTTGAAGCCTGTGCCGGGCGGAAAAAGGGATAGATCTACAGGGAAATTTGTTACTCATAAATTTCTTACCGGAGAAAAACTTTCTGAAAAAGTTAAATACCGGACAGAAGCTGAATGGTTGAAAACTTCTTTGGCATATGCGGCGTTTAATCGGCCTATCGCCATTGAAAGCATAAGCATAGCAGAACATAAGATAATTTTTAATACGCGTGAAAATATTAAAATAGAAATAGATTTAGATACAGGCGAAACAGTATGGACTCTTACCGGAATGGGCGCCGTAGAAACATGCCTGTGATATTGGGGAATAGGGGACAGCTGCTATTTGGAGTGTCTCCAAATGACATGTCTCCATAAGAGATACTAATGAAAACAAAAATAGAGCTTGTAAAGGGTGATATTACGAAAATCGGAGCGGATGCTATTGTCAATGCCGCAAATACCACTTTATTGGGCGGCGGAGGCGTGGATGGGGCAATACATAAAGCTGCAGGGCCCGAGCTTTTAGAAGAGTGCCGGACTTTAGGCGGCTGCGGAACAGGCGAGGCAAAAATTACAAAAGGATATAGATTGCCCAGCCGTTATATAATCCATACGCCAGGCCCGGTCTGGTATGGCGGGACAGGCAAAGAAAAAGAGTTATTAGCCTCATGCTACCGTAATTCCCTGGATCTCGCTAAAAAATATTCTTTGAAAACCATAGCGTTTCCTTCTATATCAACCGGGGTTTATCGTTTTCCTATAGAGAAGGCCGCTGAAATAGCCTGTAAAACAGTAGGGATGTTTTTAGAAGAAAATCCGGGTATTCTGGATAAAGTGATATTTGTTTTATTCTCAGACAGGGATTTCGAGATTTACGAAGGCCTCACAGGATAGTTTTACCCGCCGCTTAAAAATTCCCAAAGTATCTGAAAGAAACCCGCCAGCCAAACTATAAAATTCAACATCGTCGTTTTTATAGTTGTTTAAAAAAACCGCCTATAGCTTTTATTGAGATTATGGTATAATTGTTATAAATGATGCTTTAGAAGGGCGAACAAAGGAGCGTAAAATGAAAAATATTGCGCTGAGAGTCTCGGGGGCTATTTTTCTTTCGGCGGCGCTTTTACATCTTTTGAGAGTATTGTTCAATATTGAAGTGGTAGCAGCAGGCTTTATTGTGCCCATATGGCTTAGCATATTTGGTTTTATATTCGCGTTGGCGCTCGCGTTATGGATGTTTAAGACGGCCATGAAGCCCTGAGAGACAGAGGAGATAAAAAATGGCCAAAGTATTAGTGGTCTATCATACACAGACAGGAAACACGGAAAAGCTGGCTTTTGCCGCAAAAGAAGGAATGAAATCTGCCGGCATAGATGTAATCTTAAAAAAGGCATCCGATGCGGGTTTGGAGGATCTGTTATCCTGCGACGGTTATTGTTTCGGAACCCCGGATTATTTCAGTTATATGGCAGGTGCGTTAAAGGATTTTTTTGACAGGACATGCTATCCGTCCGAAGGAAAAATAACCGACAGGCCCTATGTTTGTTTTGTCAGCCACGGTGGAGACGGTAAGGCAGTCCGCAGCCTGGAGAGGATGGCTAAGAGGTTTAAATTAAAAAAGATTACCGAGTCTTTACTGGTGGAAGGCGAGCCCAAAAAATCTGATCTGGAAAAGGCAAAAGAGCTGGGCAAGAGATTGGCAAAGGCATTGGTATAAATCGAAAGGAGGGATGGTTATGGCAAAGTTTTTAATGCTTGGCAAGTATTCGAGCGAAGCAGCAAAAGGCATGAGCGGCGAACGCACGAAGAAAGGGGTCGGAGCTATTGAAAAGGCCGGAGGCAAGATTGATTTCATGTATGCGTTGCTGGGCGCGTATGACCTGGCTTTTGTGGTGGATTTTCCGGGCGTGAAGGATGCTATGAAGGCCTCTATCGCGCTCACTAAAGCCACGGATATCGGATTCAACACTCTGCCTGCAATCACAATTGAAGAGTTCGATAAGATAGCGGGATAATATTTAAGTAGCTGTCCTATTTAGGTGCTAACCATCCCAACTGCGTAAGAGACAATCTTACCACCTACGAGGAGTGCATCCTTCGACTTCGTTCAGGACAGGTTCGCCCGCCTCGTAGGTGTTTTTTATTTTTAAGGCGACACTGAAGAAAGGCATCTTTCCTTTTGTCTTTGGTTTCCCCTTATGATAATATAATACAAGGGGACTGACAATGAGTATTAGCCAGGGAGATTTAAGGAAAATAAGTATTCTAATTTTATTGGCATCATTCATAATTTTCGGAAATGTTTTTGCTGAGGAAAGCACAAAAGAAGCCCTGGATAAAGGAATAGAATATGCTCAGAAAGGCAAGTATGACGAGGCTATCTCAGAATATAACAAAGCCATTGAAATTAACCCTAATTATGCAGAGGCCTATAGCAATCGCGGGGATGCCTACGCTAAGCAAGGTAACTTATCTAAAGCCATCTCTGACTGCACTAAAGCTATAGATATTAACCCTGACCTTTCAGAGGCCTATTATAACCGTGGGAATGCCTATGGTAAACAAGGCGATTTAGTTCGAGCCATCTCTGATTTCACCAAAGCAATTAAAATAAACCCTAACCTTGCAGAGGCCTATAGCAATCGCGGGGATGCCTATAGTAAACAAGGTAACTTGTCTAAAGCCATCTCTGACTGCACCAAAGCCATCGAAATAAACCCTAACCTTGCAGAGGCCTATAGCAATCGCGGGGATGCCTACACTAAGCAAGGTGATTTGTCTCAAGCCATCGCTAACTGCGCTAAGGCTATAGATATTAACCCTTACCTTGCAGAGGCCTATTACAAACGTGGGAATGCCTATGGTAAAAAAGGCGATTTACTTAAAGCCATCTCTGATTTTACCAGAGCCATTGAAATTAACCCTAATTATGCAGAGGCCTATAGCAATCGCGGGGATGCCTACGCTAAGCAAGGTAACCTGTCTCGAGCCATCTATGACTGCACTAAGGCTATAGATATTAACCCTGACCTCGCAAGCGCCTATAGCAACCGCGGGGATGCCTACAATAAGCAAGGTAACTTGTCTCAAGCCATCTCTGACTGCACTAAGGCTATAGGTATTAACCCTAACCTCGCGGAGACCTATTACAGCCGTGGGAATGCCTATGGTAAACAAGGTAACTTGTCTCAAGCCATTTATGATTTTACCAAAGCAATTAATATTAACCCTAAACTTGCAAACGCTTATTGCAGCCGCGGGGCTGCCTACATTAAGCAAGGTAACTTGTCTAAAGCCATCTCTGACTGCGCTAAGGCTATAGATATTAACCCTGATCTCGCAGAGGCCTATAGTAATTTCGGGGATGCCTATATTAACCAAGGTAACTTTGCCCAGGCCATTATTTACTGTACCAAGGCCATTGAAATAAACCCTAACCTTGCAAGTGCCTATAGCAATCGCGGGAATGCCTACGCTAAGCGGGGTAATTTGTCTAAAGCCATCTCTGATTTCACAAAAGCAATTAAAATAAACCCTAACCTTGCAGAGGCCTATTGTAATCGCGGGGATGCCTGTGTTGACCAAGGTAACTATGACCAGGCCATTTCTGATTATGATAAGGCAATTGAAATAAACCCTGATTATGCAGAGGCCTATTGCAATCGCGGGGATGTCTACGCTAAGCAAGGTAACTTGTCTCAAGCCATCGATGACTATACCAGGGCCATTGAAATAAACCCTAATTATGTAAAAGCCTATAACAACCGAGCTATTAGCTATTATAAGTTAGGAAAAAACGATAAAAGCTGGGCAGGTGTATATGAAACGCCGGAAGCGACGAAGGCTGCCTCTAAATCGGGAGAAATTCAAACTTTTATAGGCACAATTGTAGAGATATTATTCAATAATGATCCCATGTACGGTAACAGATCGGAAATCATAGCTATTGATGGCCAGGGGCAAAAAATAAGTTTTATAGTAAGGACAGGCATTTCCGTTTCTTCTTCTTCAGGCAGCGAAAAGATATATACCCTAAAAGCCCTTATAAAAGGCGATAGAGTTGCTATAGAATATATGACAAATAAAGAAGGGCTTAATAGGGCTATGACAATAGAATTAACAAGATGGGGAATGTAACCTGCATAAAATAATATAGCCGTCCTATTGAGGGAGTATGGCAAGGCTATCCGTATTTATACTTATCTTGATTATAGCTGCCGGTTATGTTCTTTTTATTGGCAAGGAGAATATACTTATGGCTGAAACAAAGTCAATTCAGTTACCCAAACCGCTTAATAAAGGTAATGTTTCTCTTGAAGAGGTTATTTTTAGGAGGCGCTCTCAACGCAGTTTCGAACAAAAGGATTTGAGTTTGCAGCAGATTAGCCAGCTTCTCTGGGCTGGCCAGGGCATAGCCGCAGAGAAAGGAGTCCATGGTCTTCGTACTGCTCCTTCCGCAGGCGCATTATATCCCATAGAGATTTATTTATTGGCCAAAAATAGCCTGTTTCGCTATTTACCTGATGGGCATAAGCTAGAATCCTTGGCTGAGCAGGATCTAAGAGGCGCCCTGGCAGATTCTTCTTTCGGGCAAACTGCTATAAGTCAGGCGCCGGTTAATATAGTAATCTGCGCAGTTTATTCACGCCTGACATCGAAATATGGCGAGCGGGGCATAAGATATGCGCATATAGAGGTTGGACATGTTGCTCAGAATATACACTTACAAGCAGTGGCTTTAGG
This sequence comes from Candidatus Omnitrophota bacterium, assembly GCA_018824725.1. Lineage (GTDB taxonomy): Bacteria > Omnitrophota > Gorgyraeia > Gorgyraeales > Gorgyraeaceae > UBA10183. The sequence goes on along the minus strand of JAHJGB010000047.1, from coordinate 722 downwards.
TTTAGGTTCCGTTCCCATAGGTGCCTTTAATGATGAAGAAGTCAAAAAAATATTATCCTTACCGATAGACCGGGAACCCCTATACATTATTCCGGTGGGTTATTGATATGAGAGTTTTTTTAAACATTTTGCTAGGCCTTGGTTTAATATTTGCTTATGTTAAATACATTGAGTATAGAGGGGTATATTATCCCGCTAAAGAAATATTGAATTATCCTTCCTCGGCCGGCATTTCTTTTAAGGATATATACATAACTACAGAAGACAATGTCAAAATAAACGGCTGGTTTATATCAAACCTCGAAGCTAAATACACGCTTCTTTTCTTTCATGGGAATGCGGGTAATATTGGAGACAGGATTGATAAGTTAAAACTCCTTTACCAGGCAGGTTTCAGTATCCTTATTATCGACTACAGAGGATTCGGTAAAAGCCGGGGCAGGGCGATGGAATCAGGATTTTACCGTGATGCATCCGCGGCATATGATTATTTGATAAATACGATAAATATCAAGCCTGAGCAGCTTGTTCTTTACGGTGAATCGTTGGGAAGTGCCGTAGCTGTAGACCTTGCTTTTCATAGAAAAGTCGGGGTCTTGATATTGGAAGGCGCTTTTTCGCGCGGCAGGGATATGGCGGTTAAAATTTATCCTTTCTTGCCCGGATTTATTTTTTCTAATAGCTTTGATTCTTTGACAAAGGTTAAGGAAATCAATGCGCCG
>JAHJGB010000046.1 GCA_018824725.1 Candidatus Omnitrophota bacterium | reverse complement strand
TTCACAAATCCTTCCTGTTCGCCCTTATCTTTGCATTTAAAAACCACGAGATGCCTGTAGCTTACGCCAGGGTAAAATTTTATATCATCCGAGCCTAATCTGGAATTCAATTCCTCTATTATAGACTTCGCTTCTTCATTTGATATATGGCCTGCGCTGTAATCCGCCATTCTTTCATCCGAAATAGTTACGAGATTGCACCTGAATGCCACCTCGTCTTCTTTAAGGTCTATGCCCATATTCGCGGCCTCCAGCGGGCCCCTGCCTGTATAATATTTTTTAGGATTATACCCAAGTATAGAAAGGTTCGCCACATCGCTTGCAGGCAGCATCCTGGAAGGAATCATGTTGGTAAGCCCGACCTTGCCTTTTTCCGCTATAAAATTCATATTAGGGATCTTGGCTGCCTCAAGCACGGTTTTCCCGCCTAGGTCTTCAATGGGCCTGTCGCCCATTCCATCTCCAACCAGGACTATATATTTCATAGGAGTCTCCTATATTTTATGCTTTACTATTTTACCTTTTTCATATGCCTTGAGGAACGCATCTACCACTAAAGGATCGAATTGAGCGCCCCTGCAGTTTTTCAATTCATTCAAGGCCGTCTCTTCAGGCAAGGCCTTTCTGTAAGGCCTGTCAGATATCATTGCGTGATACGCATCCACCACAGCGACTATCCTGGACTCAAGAGGTATGTCTTCACCTTTCAAGCCGTCCGGATAACCGGTACCGTTATATTTCTCCTGGTGATGTCTTATAATCTTACCTATCTTTTTTAAATTTTCAATAGGCTCTATTATCCTTGCCCCTATTTCAGCATGCTGTTTCATTATTTCAAACTCTTCGGAAGTCAGGCCGGATGTTTTATGAAGCAGCGCGTCAGGAATACCTATCTTACCTATATCGTGGAGAAGCAGGGCTGTTTTTAACTCTTCCATGTCTATAGTTATCTTTAAAGACTCTATGAGTTCCTCCGCCACTATCACTCCATACCTGGTAACTTCATCCAAATGACCGCGTGTATAAGCGTCTTTTTCATCCACTGTCCTGGCAAGCGCGAGTATTGTCTGAAAATAATTTTCTTTTTCTTTCTCTCTTAATTTTTGCAGTTCCAGGAAATTTTTCGCATTTTCTATCACAATAGCAGCTTCATTAGAAATGGTTAACAATAACTCCAGTTCCTCCCCTGTGTACGAATCACCCGAGATCTTATTGCCCAAAATCAAAAATCCTATAAGCTTGTCTTTATTAAAGCTCGGCACGCACGCTGCGCAGCCAAGCTTCTCCAGTTCGCCTCTCGCCTCAGGCATATCCATAAAATCGTCCTTACTATACGAGAACCCGCTTTGCCTGTCTTTCAACCATTTTATAAAAGGGTGCGAGCCGTCTATCATGTATCCTTTTTGCGCATCGCTTTCTCCGCGCTTACACCTTAAAACAAACCCCTTATTGTTTTCATCATAATGGAATATGCACGCGCTTTTCAGCTTCATATGTTTTTTCACTACATACACAATAAGATATAAAAGCTTGTTCGTGTCAGTTATAAGAACCATGCCTTTGCTGGCTTCCAGAAGAGTTTTGTGATAATTATAAAACTGTTCAGTAGTAATCTCTGCGCCTTTATATAAACCATGTTCTAAGGCTATCCTGCGGACAATTTTCCCAAGCCTATCCATTTCTTCCGGACTGACTATTGCTGTTATCGGATCAAAGAGGCTTCCGACAAATGAGGTATAGCCATTTTTTACCTGGTCCCTGGCATCAGGAGAAAGGCCGTATAATATTATGTCTTTGGCAGGACTATGCATCCTTAAAATCTTATCGCTCAGTTTATATAATCTGAATAAGCCTATATCGCTCAGGACAATGTCCGGCTTAAATTCTTCCAGCTTTTCTATCGCCTCGTTTTCCGTAAAAGCCGCTGCGACCTGATATCTGCCCTTACAGTGCTTCGAATCCCGGAAATACGACAATTTCGAGCTGTATGTTATCTCGTTCGGCTCTATAAAAAGAAGTTTCGCCCTGGCCAATACATTATCATTGTCTACAAGCGCAGCGATATTTTCCCTACTTTCTTTTTTTCCACCCAAAACAGATTCTGCTGCTGTTATAAGCGCCTTTACTGAAAAAGGCTTTGTCAGGAAGGCATCACACCCTATCCT
>JAHJGB010000045.1 GCA_018824725.1 Candidatus Omnitrophota bacterium | reverse complement strand
TCGCGAACCATTTAGGCCTTTTGCACCTTCAGTCCTTATAGAAGAATGCGGAAATTATTTTGACGACACTTATCCTTCGCCTTTCATGTCGTTTGTCTATAATGTATTGGAGGAAAAACGCAAGATAGTCCCGTCTATCACACATGTGGACAATACAGCCAGGGTGCAGACCGTAAAAAAAGAGGACAACCCAAGATATTATGACCTGATACAAAAATTTAAAAAAATCACAGGCATACCCATGGTATTGAACACATCATTTAATGTCAGAGGAGAGCCTATTGTTTGCACTCCTGAAGATGCTATAAAATGCTTTGTTGGCACACAGATGGACTATCTGGCGCTCGGAGATTATCTGACTTGGAAATAATATGCAAAATAATCGAGTAAACCTATTCATAGTAGTGCCTGTATACAACGAAGAGCAGAATATAATAAGACTGCTTAGTTCTATTAAAAATCTGCAGGAAAAGCTTTCCTCATCATATGATATTGAAACAATAGTAGTAGATGACGGAAGCAGGGATAGTACAGTTGTAGGGATAGAGGCCAATAAACAGGGTTTAAAGATTACATTGTTAAAACATATCTCCAATAAAGGGCCAGGAGCTTCTTTTGCTACAGGATTTGAGTATCTTTCCGCTAAACTTAAACCAGTGGATTGGGTTGTTACAATGGAAGGGGACAATACCTCAAAGTCGGATATATTAAACCATATGCTTGTCAGAAAAGAAGAAGGTTATGACGCTGTTTTTGCGAGCCCCTATATTTATGGAGGCAGGGTGCAGCATGTGCCAGGGCTCAGAATATTTACAACCCATGTCCTCACTCTTCTGATAAAGATAATAATGAACATACGTGGCCTTACTGCATTTAGTTATTTCTTCAGGTTATATAACGGCAGGGTAATTTTAAAGTTGCAGGAAAGATATGGCAAAAGGATAGTGGTATCTCCTGGTTTTGAGCATGCGCTTGAGATATTGGCAAAGATGGTAATATTAAACGCAAAGATCTCCGAGGTAGATATGACGCTTAGCTGGGCTGGCAAGAAGGGGAGATCAAAGATGAAATTTTTCAGGACCATACGCGGTTATCTGAAGATCATTTTTAGGTTTAATTATTTCAGGATAAAAAAAGAAAGAGAATATTTAAAAGATGCAAAAAGCTGATCTGACCATAGTCATACCCACTTTCAACGAAAAGGCCAACCTGGAGTTATTGGTCCCTTCACTAGAAGATGCATTTAAGGGGATCTCTAATATAGAAATCCTAATTGCAGATGAATATACTGGAGACGGCACAGAAGAACTTCTTGAGGGCCTGAATAAGATTTATGGGAATATAAGGGTCTTGACGCAAAAAGACAAGTCAGGCATTGCTATGGCATGGCAAGGAGGATTCAAGCTGGCTAAAAGCGATTTTATAGGCTGCATGGACGGCGACCTGAGCCATGATCCGGCATATATGGTAGAGATGTATAAGGCGATGAAAGAAAAAAAATGCGACATGATAATAGGTTCCCGTTATTTAAATGGATTCTGGGAATATCATGGGAAAAAATTTATACCTGTATTTTTAAGCACTACTGGCCAGTATCTGGCGCGTTTTATACTTAGCCTTAAGCTAAAAGACCTGTCTCATAGTTTCAGGATATTCAGGAAAGACCTGTTTGACAGGATAAAAGATGACTTATCTTGTCAGGGAAACTCTTATATGGTGCAATTTTCCTATCTGGCATCCAAAAACAGGTTCAATATCTGTGAGATCCCTATCATATACAGGAAAAGGATGCACGGCCAGACCAAGTTAAAGGTGTTCAAAGAAGGAGTCAGGTATATTTATAGTTTGTTATTCATGAGGTTCAAGAAAATATGAAAGTGCTTATTACAGGTGCTGTCGGTTATATAGGCGCGTATCTCGCTAAATTTTTAAGTAAAAGATATGATGTAATAGCGACTGATTGCTGTAGCATTAAGGACGCAGCTACTAGGTTTGAGTTTATGGACATACTGGATAAAGACGCGGTAGAGAAGATGTTGTCTCTCCATAAGCCGGATTGCGTCATTCATTTAGCAGGCATAAAAAATTTAAATTTCTGCGAGAAAAATAAAAGCAAAGTATACAATGTGAATGTTACAGGGACAGAAAATCTGGTTAATACGTGCAAGGGCCTACGCCCCAGGGTGATATTTTTTTCCACTGATTATGTATTTGATGGAGCCAAAGGCCTGTATGATGAAGAAGGCAGCGTTAATCCGCAGACATATTACGGGGTTACAAAGGTTGAGGCAGAAAAATTGATAATGAGCAGTTTGGATAATTATGTGGTCATTCGCACAGGCGGAGTTTTTGGCTCTTACGACAGCGTAATCTCTCCGCTTTTTTCATGGCTCTTAGATAACTTAAAGGCCGGCAAGCCAGTAGATGCTTTTATAGATATATATAATACGCCTACATCTTTGAATATTCTCGGAGAAGGGTTAGATGAGATTATAAAAAGCAAATCCAACGGTTTGTTTCATTTAGCCGGGCTGGAAAGGATAAATCGCTTTGATTTTTTTAAAATGAT
>JAHJGB010000044.1 GCA_018824725.1 Candidatus Omnitrophota bacterium | reverse complement strand
GAAAATATATTTTTTTCCATTCCTTTGGACCTGATATGCGCTGTAAATTTTACAGGATTATTGTCTAATGCGCCAAAACCAAACTTTAAAAATAATTGTTTTTCTGGAAGGATTAAGCTGTATTTTATAATAGAAGGGACTGGCGCTGAAATGACCTTGCGCATTTCTTTATTCAATGCCAGATAAGTTGCTATTGCATGTTTATTATTTTCAAAATCAGCTTCATCCAGATGATCGCTGAACCTGTAGTAAAATCCATTCATTTTATTCGCGGGTAGATTTTTTAGTGCGCGCTGGCTGTTGAATGACCTGGACTTTTCTGCTATAGTATCTGTCTTTGAGATCAGTTCTTTGGCGCTTTTTTCAAATGTAAAGATATTTATTTTTAAGCTATTTAAAATAGATAAAAACAGCAAGATAATGACTGTTACTATAAGCCTTTTTTTATTTATATTTCTTAACCATAAGGTTATGACTAAGATAAGGGCAAATATTATCAGGGTATTTGATATAATTTTTATGAGCATTTATTTTTTCTTAAACAGCGTACAATTTGAGAAATGCCTTTAGCTGTAAGTATTAAAAAGACAGGCTCCACTGCCCATCTGTGGCGTGTTTCTATATAAAAAAGACTTTGGATAAATGCAATAGAAAATAGCAGTATAAATATTAATATTATTTCTTTTTTTTCGCGGAACATATTTTCTTTATAAATGCCCAGTATTCCATAAAGACCTAATATTAGAATAAAAGCGTAGAATAATTTGTATAAAATAAACCAGCCAGCTGGATAAAACACTCCAGCAGGAGGGGCAAACCACCAGAAATAATAAAATTTCTTTAGGGTTCTTTCAAAAAAACCAAATGGATATGATTTTATATATTCAAAAGAGTTTTTTAAGAATTCTGCATTCTGTCCATTCTCATCCATTTTGTATAACTTTTCCAGAAAATATTTTGGAGCCAGTTTATAAATCGGTACCCCATTTTTATCTATTTACGAGCCGGAAAAATGAGGATTATTTCCAAGCCAGAAGACATATGGCCCGTTAGAGCGCGTAAGCATAAATTTTCCCTGAACCTTGTAGTTTCTTACGGTCCATGGCATAAAAATAATGGCAGAAAATATTAGTATTATAGCGCTATAAAAAACAGCCCTGCTTATCTTTTGTTTTTTTACTATAAATATATAGATAAGACCTATGGACAGGAATGCCAGTATAGTCGGCCTGGTAAGGCTGCATATTCCGCTTAAGATGCCAAGGGTTATAGCATTGCGCAGGTTCAGCTTGTTAAAAAATACGATAGAGCTTAAAAGCGTTGCGCTTATCAAAAGGCTGTCAAAAATAAGAGGGTGGAGTTTTGTAGTATAAACTATGAGCCCCGGATGTATGGCAGCCAGCACCCCGGATATGATAGCAATGTTTTCTTGGAATATTTTTTTTGAGATAAAATAAATTATTACAGGGATAATTGAGGAGAAAACAGCCTGTACAATAGCTAAGATAAAGACATTGTGGTGCGTTAAAAAATACACTGCTGCTGTGATGAACGGGTATAGGGGTTCGCAGTAAGATCTGTATATGGCGTTTCCAAAATGAGGGAATGTAAAACCATTACCGCTTAAGATATTGTTAGCTATTGTCTCGTATTCCCATTTCTCTATAGTAAGTATCGAGACAGCTATTATCCTGAGTGTAAATGCAAGAAAGAATATGCAAAGAGGCTCAATGCTGAAAATAGTTTTTATTTTTTCTTTAATCTGTACCACGTTCTTTTTTGTTTACTATAAAAACAAATTGGTAAGCAAAGAAATTTGGAAAGAGCTTAGTAAAGGCATAATAAACCTCGTTCATCATCCAGGCTATGAAGCGAGGTTTTATAATGAACTGGAGCGGTATGGGCGTTGAATAAAACTCGGTCATCTCTAATCCGGAATTTTTTATCATGTCTTTGGCTGTTTTTAATGTAAAAAATCTCAGATGGCCTATATCCAGGATGCCTTTATCCTGGTAATTAAAATTCCCAAAAGCCAGTTTCATCCTTATGGTCCAGTTAGCTATATTAGGGACAGAGATTATGATTTTTCCGCCGTCTTTCAATAAATCTTGCATTTTTTTTAAGATATGGGCTGGCTCCTCTAGATGCTCAAGTATATCAGCTAATATTATAAAAACAAAAGGCTTAAGAGATGGGATACAGTCTTTGTTCAAATCTATGGCGATTATCTCCTTATAATATTCTGATGCCTGTTTTATCGAAGAGATATTCTTTTCTATACCAATGATCTCAAAACCTTTAGATTTAATATGTTTGCCTATAAAACCATTTGCTATACCTACTTCTAGTATCCTGCTTGAAGCAGTGGCTTTTTCAAGCAATTTAAAGATACGGTAATGACTGCTGTATCTAAAGGTTTTTAGGCTGTAGTTATTATTGTTCATTTATTTTAAATTTTGCTATATTTACAAGGCCTGCTTTATGTAATCTATATTTTACTACAGATTCCAGGCAGTGAAAAGCATAAGCAATCCCGTTAACGTAGCATATCTCATTTCCATAATAAGTAGGAATCGGCCTTTCCAAGACAGAGAGCCCTTTTTCTTTGAATTGTATGATGATATCTGTATCAAAATGCCAGTCATTGGAGCATTTTTCAAAAGGGACTTTTTTGAGCGCATGACAGTTGTATACTCTGTATCCGGAATGAAACTCAGACAGGCTCATGTTTAATGCCTTATTTTCCAAGAATGTCAGGATCTTATTGCCGAAAAATTTATAGAGCGGCATGCCGCCATGAATAGGATTATGGGCCTTCGTCATCCTTGAACCCATAACTAAGTCAGCTTCGCCTTTTTCAATAGGCTCTAATAGCGTGTTTATGATCTCCGGGGCGTACTGGCCATCTCCATGGAGGAGCGCTACGATATCCAGGCCTTTGTCTATAGCATATCTGTAGCCTTTTTTCTGGTTGCCGCCGTATTTTAGATTTTTTTCATTTCTGAATATCTGCAGCTTATCCAGGGATTTTACTTTTTTATACTCCAGGGCTGTTTCGTATGTGAGATCATGGCTATTATCGTCCAGAACAAAGACCTCTTCTATCTTTGACATCACATCTTGCGGGATACGGTTGATAGTAGATGCGAGCGTATTTATAGCATTATACGCTACTACCATGATGCCTATTCTTTTTTTGGCAGGAGATGAAGTCATATGTATGGTTTTTTCAATTTAATACAATTATACATAGGTTATACCAGTCAGTTTATCTTTGTCAATGATAAATATCTGCGGCTAGTCATTGCCCCCTCCAAACAGAGTATGTTATTAGATTGATTTATGCTTTAGCTTATGATATAGTTTTTCAAAGATATATAACGCGAGAGAATTGGATATGTGCGGGATATGCGGAAAAATAAGTTTAAATGGAGCGATTAGCGAAGATCTCATACGCAGGATGTGTGGGGTTTTAGCGCATAGAGGGCCGGATGATGAGGGGGTCTATGTCAGACTAAAGACCCCTGCTGCAGACCAAAGACCACAGACTAAAGTGGGGTTGGGGCACAGGAGGCTGTCTATAATTGATTTATCGCCTGCAGGGCATCAGCCCATGAGTAATGAAGATGAGACTATTTGGATAGTCTTGAACGGAGAGGTCTATAATTTTTTAGAGATCAGAGAAGACCTGGTAAAAAAAGGCCACAGGTTTAAATCAAACTCAGATACAGAGGTAGTATTGCATTTATATGAAGAAAGGGGTGAAAACTGCCTTAATAACCTTAGAGGGCCTTTTGCTTTTGCTATATGGGATGCTAAGAAGGAGAGGCTTTTTATTGCGAGGGACAGGATCGGGAAAAAGCCCCTGTATTATGGTTATAAAAATCAGACATTGACCTTTGCCTCTGAGATCAAGGCCATACTTCAGGATCAGGATGTTGCAACCGAAGTCAACAGGCCCGCTATAACAGATTATCTGACTTACGGTTATACCCCTACCCCTGAGACGATGTTTAAAAATATCATGAAGCTTCCGCCTGCGCATTTTATGATCTATGAAAAAGGCAATATCAGAATTGAAAAATACTGGGAACTGGATTTTTCTAAAAAAATAAAGTTATCAGAAGATGATTATTGTAAGAGAACAATGGAGATATTGGAAGAATCTACTAAGGTCAGGCTTATAAGCGATGTGCCGCTGGGCGCATTTTTAAGCGGAGGTATTGATTCAAGCGCTGTAGTTTATATGATGAGTAGGTTGAGCCCTGATCCCGTGAAGACATTTTCAATAGGTTTTGATAAAGATAATTATAATGAATTAAAATACGCCAGGATAATCGCTGAAAGGTTTAAAACAGACCACCATGAGTACACGGTAACTCCAGATGCTGTGGATCTTCTGCCAAAACTTGTGTGGCATTACAATGAGCCATATGCGGATTCTTCAGCATTGCCCAGTT
>JAHJGB010000043.1 GCA_018824725.1 Candidatus Omnitrophota bacterium | reverse complement strand
CATCGCTAGCTTGGTTAAGCAGGGCGAAGATAATGCCGCTAAATCAAAGCTGGAATTAGCAGAGTTGACAAAACAAAAATACGATTCCGAATCAAAACTAAACTCGCAGATAGCAACTGTAAGCAATCAATTTCTGGCTTTAGATAAATCAAGCAAAGAAAACGAAAATAGAATAAAATCCGACACTATTACTGTGATTCAGGACAAGGAAAAGCTGATATCGGAACTTAACAATCAAGTAAGCGTTTTAGGAAGCGAGAAATCCGCTTTAAATAACCAGATCGTTTTCTTGAACAAAGCAAAGCAGGACAGTGAATCTAAATTAAGCCTTCAAATTTCTGCATTAGAAGCAGAAAAAGCGAATCTTAGCTCCAAACTCGTTAATCTAAATAAAGAAAAAGAGAATTCAGAAGCCAACCTGAAGTCGTACATAGATTCTTTAGTTAAATACAAAGAAGACGGAGAGCAAAAATTAGCTAGCCAGATATCTTCTCTGAACGGCCAGCTTAAAAATTTGGCAAAAACCAAAGAAGACAGCGAATCAAAATTGAGGGCGGAGATATCTTCTTCGAACAAAGAAAAAGAAGATTTAAAATTTAAATTTAATGCAGACATGGTTAATTTAAACAAGGCCAAAGACGATTCCATATCAGAGTTAAATAAAAGAATAACCCTGCTTAATGATCAATATGCTATTATAGAGAAATTAAAAGAAGACTCTGAGGCAAAGTTAAAATTAGAGATATTATCCCTGGCGCAACAGAAGGAAGACGCTGAAAAAAAATTAGTATCGGATATGGCAGGCCTGGCTAATGCCAGAGATGAAAAAGAAGTAGGATTAAACTTAAGGTGCGATATCTTGACCAAACAGATATTCATCTTGGATAAATCCAAACAAGAATCGGAAGACAAATTTAGAACAGAACTGACTTCTCTGATAAAAGAAAGGGAAGATATGAAATCTAAATTTGAATCGGATACGGCAGCTTTGATTAAGGCAAGAGACGAGAAAGAGGCGCAGTTAAAATCTCAGATAGATATGCTTGCCAAGGTTAAGGATGAGACGGAGGAAAAATTAAAAAGATACATAACCGATATAGCCCATTTAAAAGAACAGGGCGATACCGAGTCGAATTCCAAGATATCCGCGCTTCAAAAGGAGAAGGGCGATTTAAACGCGAAGCTTAGCGACTTGACAAAGTCCAAGGAAGAAATGGAAAACAGGCTGAACCTGCAGGTTGCAGCGTTGACTAAAGAAAAGCAGGAGACAGAGGCGCACCTAAAAGGAGACATCTCCGCGCTTATAAATACAGGCTCCAGGCTTAAGGAAGAATATGAAATTTTGACTAAAGCGAAGAAAGATGCAGAGTCTCAGCTTTACGGAAAGATGGAAGCTGTAGAAAAGGAAAAGTCGTTTATGGACTCGCGAGTCAATGTCCTGGAAAATTTTAAGGCGCAGTACGAATCGCAGATCAACGCGTATACTTTTGAGAAGAAGACATTGGAGGATGCTAAAACCGCGCTCGGGCTTCAATTAGATAGGGAAACACTCGCATTGAAAACTGCAAAGGCAAAATTAAAAGAGGCGGAATCCAGGATTCAAGATCTAGAGTTGGATAAAAAGGCGGCAGCGAGAGGATTGCGAAGAGAAATAAAACGCTCAGGCCAGGCGCAAGAAGAGGCAGCGGAAACGCAGGCCGATAATATTGAAGAGGCTGCTGTAACCAAGCAAGAACCAAAGGCAGTCAGCCGCGGGGTAAAAGTGGTTGATGCCGTCATATCTCCCGCAGAAAAAAATACAAAAGAAGAAACTAAAGCGGTTATTGCCGCCGCAGATGTCCCTGCGGTAAAAACCGGCAGTTTAAAAGTTGTCTCAGGATTAATGGTTGAGAAAACCTCAGGCGCCGTAATAGGAAAAGACGTAGCCAATAGAGAGGTCTGGCTTGATTTCAGCAGAGCCAACGGGATTACAGAAGGCCAGACATTTGACGTATACAGAGATAACAAAAAGATATCTGCATTAAAGACAACCAAGGTTTTTGACAGTTTTATAGTAACAAAACCTTTGACTGACCGCGATTTTGATATCATACAAGAACTTGATAAAGTGGAGCTCAGCGGACTTTAGCCCGTGGCACCAAATTCTCTTCCACCCTTGGGGCGGAATCCTGAGCCCGTCATTCATTGTTTCTGTGGCGGGCGAATGGATAGAAATCTCATCCAAGTAGCAAAATCCCATCCCAATTTTCCCCAACTTGTTCCCAAATAAAGGGTTTTGGCTTGACAAAAAACCATTTATATGATATACATTATTATAAATGGCATATATATACTCAGAATATAAGTGTAAAAGAGGTTCTTTTCGGCCTTAGGAGAACATGAGTTACTTTAAGGTTTTAGGATTTGACAAAGAACCGTTTTCTACAAGCCCTGACCCTGAATTTTTTTATCTGTCTAAAGAACACGAGGCAGCCCTTACCAATATCCTCATAGAACTCAGGCTGAAAAGAGGGCTTTGCGTTACATTGGGAGACATAGGGACAGGCAAGACCACTCTTTCCCGCAAGCTTATACAGGAGTTAAAAGAGAGAGACGATTTTATCTTTCATATAATCCTGGACCCATCTTTTAATAACGAACAGCTCTTTATTACCTCATTAATAAGAAACTTTGATATCAACATAGATAGCAATGCCTCCCACGCCATATTGGATATGAGAGAGGCATTGGAGAAGTTCCTTTTCCAGAAAGGCGTTACGGAAAATAAAACAGTAACTCTTATAATTGACGAGGCGCAAAAATTAAATGAGGCCTCCCTGGAGATACTAAGGGTGCTTTTGAATTATGAAACGAATAAGTTTAAACTTCTGCAGCTAGTCCTCTTGGGGCAGTTAGAGCTGCATTCCAAGATAGTGAACATTCCGAATTTTCTTGATAGAGTCAGTTTTAAATACACCCTCAACCCGTTCGACTTTAATGAGACAAAAGAGATGATAGAATTCCGGATACGACAGGCAGGCTACAAGGCAAACATGCAGCTGTTCTCAGAGGATGCGATAGAAGAGATTTATCAATATAGCCGGGGATACCCGAGAAAGATAATAATGATATGCCACAAGGCGCTGAAGTACCTGATCCTTAAGAATAAATTCGTAGTAAACGGAGAGCTGCTAAAGGAAATAATAGGGGAAGAGATAAAATCAGGATGGCACAGGAAAGATCTGTTACTCCAGAAAAACAGTTATTGAAACTGATAGAGGATCCGAAGAAAGAGAGCGCCGTTGACGGCCGCGCTATCAGATACCGAAGGAATAGCCTGTTTTCATTCAGCGCCTGGCTAAGCAGAGTTTATTTTTTTAAGAACAAGCTGAACGGAAGTTTTGATCACAGGGATTTCCGAAAATTAGACGTAAAGGCTATAAATAACATCCTGTTTCTTTCCGTAATTATCTTAGCGGCTTATTTTATATTCAGTTTTTCCGTATCAATGATTGATATGAAAAACCCATGGGATTCTAAATTTAAGATATCTGATTCAGGTAGCCAATCCGAGGAGGGCGTAGAAAAGGTATCTTTTTTAAAAAAGGCGGAATCCTTCTACTTAGAAAAACCAAGGCAGAGAGATATATTCAAGATAGGCGCAAAAAATATAATCGGCAACGCAGAGGCAGTTATGAAAGATGCCTCTTCAAAGGCGATTGAGTCAACCAAACATTTAAAATTAGTGGGTATTTCTTGGTCCAGCGACCCTGACGCGATGGTTGAAGACACAATTGCGCTGAGGACGTTTTTTGTAAAGAGAGGCCAAACCATGGGAACAGATATAAGGGTGGAAGCGATATTAAAAGACAAGGTTATTTTAAGCTACAAAGGAGAAGAAGTAGAATTGCGATGATGTATTTTAGAAGCCATTTTAAATTTTTATACGCGTTATTAACGGCTTGTTTTATCTTATGCCCGGCTGATATTCTCCGGGCAGAGGATGCCAATGCCCAATTGGCCCAGGCTATTGTAGGCCAGGATCTGCCATTATCCGCGTCTTCGGAAGTGCAAAACAAAGTTTCTCTGGACCTTCGCAATATAGACGTTGTGGACGCGCTCAAGTTTTTGGCTATGAAGGCAAGCTTAAATATAGTCGTGACAAAGAACGTTAGTGGCAAGATAACCCTTATGGTTGAAAACGTGCCTGTAAAAGATATATTCGATATAATGCTGCGCTCAAACGAACTTGCTTATGCAAAGGAAGGCGATATTTATAATGTCATGACCGAAGATGAATATAAATATCTTTTCGGAAAAAGGTTTTCCGACAGCAGGAAGGTAAAAATCTTCCGTATAAAGTACGCCATACCTGAACAGGTATTCACGCTTTTTGATACCTTGAAAAGCGAAATCGGGCGCGTGTTAATAGAACCGGAATCAGGCACAGCGTTGATACTGGATACGCCCGAGAGGGTTAACGAGATAGAAAAGGCATTGGCTTCTTTGGAGCAGAAGAATACGATTAAGATATTCAGCCTGCAATACGCCAAGGCAAAAGAGGTAGAGGACCAGCTCAAGTCGCACATAGACGCGAAGAAAGTCGGGTTGGTAAGGGCAGACGAGAGATCCAATCAGGTTATCGTACAGGCGCTTCCTGGCAGGATGGCGGATATTGAAAAGTTGGTAGCCGCCCTGGACAGAAAAACAAAAGAAGTTTTGATCGACACCAAGATCGTGAAGGTTAAATTAACAAATGCGTCAAGCGAGGGTATAGAATGGGAGGGTTTGAGTAATTTATGGGGCAAGGGCGGATCTTCGTATATAGGCTCATACCCGTTCAGCGTTTTACAATCAGCTACCGGTGCTTGGATGTCAAGAAATGCTTTTAGAGAGGCACAGGGGACTACTGATGCTCCCGGGGCTCTTTCCGGCGTAGGGGCATATCCTTTTAGCGGCAATACTTCCAGCACTTCTGCAAGCACAAAAACTACATTGGGCGAAAAAATGCACGTGGGCATTGTAACGAGAAACAGAGACATTGATGTCTTATTAAATTATCTTCGGACATTGGGCAATACCCAAATACTTTCAAACCCGAAGTTAGCCGTGATAAATAATCAGGAGGCAAGGATACACGTGGGCGAACGCCAGGCTTATGTCACTACAACTACTACACAAGGCCAGTCAACCTCTACTGTTTCAGAGGAGGTAACCTTTGTGGATGTAGGTATCCAGCTGGCTGTAACCCCTACAATAAACGATGACGGTTATATCACGATGAAAGTAAAGCCAGAGATTTCGAGCGTTGTGTCCTACATTACTACGCCTTCCGGCAACAAAATACCGATAATAGACTCCTCCATGGCAGAGACAACCGTCATGGTAAAGGACGGTTCCACTATAATCATAGGAGGACTTCGTAAGGACGAGAAGACATCTAGTTATGAGCAGATGCCGTTTTTAGGCAGGATACCCGTCCTTAATTTTTTATTTAAATCAGGGACAAAGAGCACAGAAAGGACGGAATTATTAGTCATGCTGACCCCGCACATTGTCACAGGGGATATGTTATTTACCGGAGACGAGAGAGAGATAGAGCATCAGCCCGGCAAAGATTATGTGGATTATTCCGGCTTTACGTCCGATACAGACCTGAAGCCGCTTGATACGCCGGTCGAGGCAAATATAAAGCCATACAGAGACTATAGTGATATTAAAGATAAAAATGAAATACGGTCTATAATTAAAGGAGAAGACGGATATGAATAATAAAGTGAAATTGCTGGCAGTCCTGATAGGTTTTTTGGTTTTTAGCGAAAGCGCCGGTATTATATATTTTGCCAATAAGTCCCAGGAATTTTCTAAAAAGTTCAATAAACTCGAACCGAATTATGAAGCATTGAGCCAGGAGC
This sequence comes from Candidatus Omnitrophota bacterium, assembly GCA_018824725.1. Taxonomy (GTDB): domain Bacteria; phylum Omnitrophota; class Gorgyraeia; order Gorgyraeales; family Gorgyraeaceae; genus UBA10183. The sequence continues at coordinate 545 of JAHJGB010000043.1, read as the reverse complement.
AAAAGGAACTAAAAAATAAATATGACGTTTCAGTAAAGGAAAAAGAGGCTATGAAAGCGGATAGAAGTAATCTTCTAGCCCAGGCAAAGGTCCTGATAGCGGACAATAGCCGGATGGGGGAATTGGAAGAAGAGATATCAAAACTTGAAACAGAGAAACAAGATATGCTGAAAAATAAAGAAGATATGAACAGTCAGAATCAGAAACTCCAGGAAGTTGTCAAGCAGCTGATGAATTCCCAGGCTCAAACGGCGCAGGAAAGAGATTCTTTTAAGGCCTCTTACGAAAAGGCCAGAAAGGAAGATATCGTAAAGGAGATGAAAAAGCAAGTCGCGGATTTACAAAAAGAGAAAAATCGCATATCATCCGATCTTGTCAATACCAGGAAGAAGAGCGAGCTTGTTGCGGCGCAGAAAGCCAAGCTGGATAAGGATAAAGAATCATTGGAAAACGAGCTGAGGGATTACAAGAAGAATATTGCTGAGGCAACAAAGAAGAACAAGGCCTTGCAGCGAGAAGTAGAAAACACCCCTAAAAAGTTTTCT
>JAHJGB010000042.1 GCA_018824725.1 Candidatus Omnitrophota bacterium | reverse complement strand
GTGGCTGTGGCAGGATTTGAGGAAATAGGCATAGGTGACACTATAACTGATGCCGATAATCCTTCGCCGCTTAATCCTCCTGAAATAGAAAAACCGACTGTCCGAATGATGTTTGGCGTAAATAAAAGCCCTTTTGCCGGAAGAGACGGTAAATATGTCACTTCCAGGGCGCTTCGCGAAAGGCTTTTTAAAGAAATTGAGACAAACGTATCGTTGCGGGTGGAGGAAACAGACAGCCCTGATACATTTCTAGTGTCCGGAAGAGGGGAATTGCACCTGGCGATTTTAATAGAAACTATGCGGCGCGAAGGTTATGAGCTGCAGGTTTCCCAGCCTGAAGCGATATTTATTGAAAAAGACGGGATAACAATGGAGCCTTTTGAGTTTTTAACCATTGAAGTCCCTTCGGAATATCAGGGCGTGGTTATAGAGGAAGCGGGCAGACGGAAAGCAGTTCTTAAAAATATGTTCCAGGGCGCAAAAGGCGCGGTTTATTTTGAATACGAGATTTCAACGCGGGCTGTTATAGGCTTGAAAGCCATGTTCATGACAAAGACGGCCGGGACCGCGATAATAAATCATGCATTTGATGAATACGAACCTGTGGATGAAGGCCTGTCTTTTGTAAATGCCCATGGTTCCCTGGTGTCTTCTGAAACAGGCATTTCCACGTCATATGCGCTTAATAATGCGCAGGAGCGCGGCGAATTATTTATAGGCCCTAATACCGGAGTTTATGAAGGCATGATTATCGGCCAGAACTCCAGGCCGGAAGACCTTGATATGAGCCCATGCAAAACAAAAAAACTTACCAATATGAGGGCTGCAGGATCTGACGAAGCTATCATGCTTACGCCTTCCAGGGAAATGACCCTGGAACTTTCCATAGAATATCTTGGCCCGGACGAGCTTTTAGAAGTTACACCCAAAAAACTCAGGTTAAGAAAAAAGATTTTAGACCCCCTGACCCGCAAGCGTTCGAAAAGAATTGCAAAATAATAAACTGTGCCTGTTAAATTACCTGCCATTTTAAAATGGAAGTGGTATAATTAACAAAAAGGAGGTGGCGAATATGAGAAAGATGCTTTTTGTATTATTTGCTGTCGCATTTGTCAGTTCTTTATGTTTTGCTAAACAGGCGCCGGTTAGTAAGGTTAAGGTTAATGTAAAAACGGTTAAATCAGCCCCGGTCAGTAATCCTGTTGTAGAAGCGGTTAAATATAAGACTTTTACAGGCATAGTTGATTTTGTGCTGGTCGGCGTTGACAGAGTAACGAGTTCAGAAATTGCGGTTGTAGATGAAAAAGGGCAAAAATCGAACTTTTTAGTAAAACATAACACTATCATAAGCGCTAAAGACGGAGAGGCGATTAACTTAAGCGAAATAAAAAAAGATAATAAGGTTGCTGTACAATATAAAACGTATGCAGGCGGAGGCAACAAAGCGGTATATATTAAATTGCTGGAATAATATGGAGTGGTCGTTTTTTATAGAAAGAGGTTTAAATAGCAGGGGACCAGAGACCTTTGAGAGATATTTTTGTATCTGGTTAGGTGTGCAGTGGCATTCTTTTTTGGCATCGGTTAAAAAACCGCATGGGCAAGCGTTCAAAAAGAATTACAAAATAAATTTTTCACTTGACAGTATTATTTCAAAAGAATAGCATGCTTTCATAAGCTACCAAGAGGTTGTAATATGAGCAAAGATTTAATATCTTTGTAATATTAAAGGTAGTCGGGACTATCCAACGATAGTTTTGACTACCTTTTTTATTTTAGAGATATAAAAAACTATTCGGCGGATTATTGCAGGCGTAGCAGTAATATTATGGGGATTAAATGAATAAAAAACAGTTAATAATTATTTATTTCGTTCTTTTTGTATCTACTGCCTATGCTCTCCCTGAAAATTTTGATTGGAATGTAATTCAAGCAGTTTGGGACGATAAAAAGGGGTATGATAATGAAAATTATAAAACCAATAAAGAATACAAGCAGGCGTATTATGCCGGCAAATGTTCTTCTGCGTGGTTTTGGGGGCATTTGGATGAAAATGGTAAGAAAGACTTTATTTCCTTCCTTAAGAGGGATTTCAAAGAAAGGGATAATGTTGTTATAACCCAATCGGATGAATATTATGTTGGGCTCATAGATGAAGCGATGACCAATATCCCGCAAGCGTTTTGTTTTAAGGTAGGTGTCTTATTCAAGTTCATCGCAATTATTGAATATGATTTTGATGAGGGGATTGATAAGGATAAAACTGCTAAGCAAAATCTTGGCTCTAACTACCAATTAGTTCAAGAATATAGAGCAAGAAATAGCAGTAAATAGTAGGGCACCTTTAAAGGTGCCCTACTATTTTGGCAAGTTTTTCCAAATTAATATTTTCCATACTATAACTCTCTCGCAACAACTCCCATATTGACATTTACGATAGTAGGTGCTACAATTCTTCTAGACTTACTTTTCCAATGGTTTAATGGCAATGATTGTAGTAGATGAAAATTATGAATAAAAAAGGATTTACCCTTGTAGAGTTGCTTATAGCAGCTGCGATTTTCGCTTTTGTTATGTCTGGTGTATTACTTATGTTTATAAACTGCGCATTCCTCGATCAAGCCAACCGTAACAAGGGCATTGCCACAACCCACGCTGAATTTGTAATGGAAGATATAATGGAATACATGAGGAGCGGAGATCTTGTTCCTCTTCAGGACGAGATTGACTCAGGGGAGTGGTATTGGGATTCTTCTACCACTCCTCCCATAGGTAATTATTTGGGTTGCACTTCCCCATATGTTTATCCATATGTTTTAAATAGCGAATCAATTACAACCACTTACGTTACCGAGACAAATCCTTTAGACGTTACTGTTACGGTCAGCTGGAAAGACAGGGCGCAGGCAAACCCAAGGTCTTTAACATTGGAAACATTAATTTCAAAACGATGAAGGCATTTACTTTAATTGAGATATTGGTAACGATTCTGATCTTTAGTTTTATTGTTGGCGGTATATATGGGGTCCTGAACATTTCCAAAACCAATTATGATACCAATTTGATCTCGCTTAATCTCCAGCGGCAGACAAGGCAAGGGATGAGTTGGCTGAGCAGGGAAATAAGGCAGGCTCGCTTATCTACAATAGGGATAGAGGAAGACGGAAATAATAACGACATTATTACTTTTAATACGCTTGACGCAACTGGTATCAAATATTATGTTGAAACAACGCAGCTGAAGCGCGAATATCCGACAGGCACGGTAGAAATAAGAGCCAATGATATAATAGCCCTGTCTTTTCCCGCCAGGAGCGCGGGTAGCAATCTTCAAAAGATTACATTAGAGGCGAGTAAAACATTTTTTTCAGGCGGTAATGAACATACGCTTACATTTCCCCTAACCGAACAAGTGACAGTGAGGAATCCATAGCCAATGAATAAACGCGGCGCAGCTCTAATTATCTGTTATATGGTAATCGCGGCTTTAATCCTTTTAGCGAGTGCATTTCTTACGCGCAGTATCTCTGAAAGAAGTGTCACCGGCAAGTATTTTGATTCAACACAGGCATTCTGGCTGGCTGAGGCAGGCTTGAATAAGGCGATTTTTGAATTAAGGACGAGCTATGATGGTTATCCAACCTCTATATCAGGTTCTTTATCTTCAGTGCAGGGAGAGTATTCTGCAACAATAACTTCCGATGCGAATGACCGCATAGTGACAGCTTCTGGTTTTATTCCTTCAGCCTCGGCAGTTAAAACAAAACGTGTTATAGTAGCTACAATGATTAAGCGTACCCCGACAGGATTTTATGACAATGCCATCTATTCTGCGGGAGGCGTGAGCATAGGGAGTGATTGTGAAGTAAACGGAGATGTTATTTCCGGGGGAACTGTTACTGGTAATGTGGAGGAGGGATATGATATTACCCAAAATGACACTACTTTACATAATAACGGTCTGCCATTATTAAGTTTTGATCAGCTGCAGCAAAAAAGTATAGACCAAGGTTGGTATAATCCCATTACCCACGCAACTACTTATCCTATCGATAGCTTTTGGTATGAGGCGCCATCGGAAAGCAATCCAACGGGTACGCCTAACGTAGTTTTCGTGAACGGTGATTTTACTCTTGTTGGAGGGCAGCAAGTAGTGAAGGGATTTATTGTAGTAGGAGGGAACACGGTTTACGACGCAGAAATCGGGGGAAATGCCAGTATAGATGGCTGTCTATATACACGTGGTAATATATGGATGCATGGCGGCGGGGGCAATATAATCAATGTTAACGGAGGAATTTGGGCGGGCGGGACTACAACTATGACTGGCAATGAACAGATTGATTTTAATCAAGACTATATGGATGCAATAGAAGGTTTAGGAATAAATGCTGACGTTCAGGTTATTTCCTGGCGGGAAACGCAAAACACTTATTAGTCAAAATGAGATGAGGATATTACAATGAAAAAAGGTTTTACATTAGTTGAAATTATGATTGTTGTCGCTGTTATCGCTGCGTTGGTAGGTATCGCCATACCTAACTTACTGCGTTCCCGCTTAAACGCAAATGAACATTATGCAATTTCCAATCTTCAAACAATTTCAGTAGCAGCTCAGACTTATTGGTCTGTCAAGAATACTTTACCTACCGCTTTGACTCAGCTGCATGATGAAGGTTATATTGATGATACCTTAGGATACGCTGCATCAGGATGTACCAAGAACGGTTATACCTATTACATTGGAGGGACAGGCCTGACTACTGACTTTTTCGTTTATACGGTTCCTCAGACCTCTAGTACTGGTGTGCGTTCTTTTTGCTCCGGCTCAGATGGCGTGACAAGGGTTAGTCCTTCGGGAGCAACCCCTGCTAGCCAAACAGCATGCAACGCTTGGGCCTCGCTCTAAAAAACATCGCAACACGTCTTTTATTATGGAAGTAGTAGTGTAAAGGATAATTTTTACATCCACATATTCCTGTCCAAGCTCCTGTATTGGATAGCTTCGGATACATGGTCTGATGAGATGTTTTCTTTTCCTTCAAGGTCTGCGATGGTGCGGGAAACTCTTAGAATCTTATCATAACAACGCGCGCTGAAACCAAGTTCTGTCAAAGCTGTTTTTAATAAGTCTCTCGATGGCTCGTCTAATTTACAATATTTTCTGACGAGCCTGTAGGTCATCTGGGAATTTGCAAAGATCTTGTCATCTTTGAATCTTGCCAATTGGATATCCCTTGCCTTTTTAACCCTATCCCTGATTGTTTCAGATTTTTCTCCCGAAGTCTCATCTGATAAGTCTTTGTATTTAACAGAAGGGACTTCTATATGAATATCAATCCTGTCCAATAGAGGGCCTGAGACCTTTGACATGTATTTTTGTATCTGGTTAGGCGTGCAATGACATTCTTTTTTAGGGTCTGTAAGATAACCGCACGGGCAGGGATTCATTGCGCAAACAAGCATGAATTTGGACGGGAATCTCACCATGCTGTTTATTCTGGATACAGTAACATAGCCGTCTTCAAGAGGCTGCCTTAATCCTTCCAACACATTCCTGTGGAACTCGGGCAGTTCATCCATAAACAATACTCCGTTATGGGCAAGGCTCACTTCGCCCGGTTTTGGGACAGACCCGCCGCCCACAAGAGATATATCGGAGGCGGTATGATGAGGAGTCCTGTAAGGCCTTGTACGGATAATCGAACTTTTTAGCGGTATAAGCCCGCAAACGCTGTGGATCTTTGTGGTCTCCAGAGATTCTTCAATGGTCATTTCAGGAATTATCGAGGGAAGCCTTTTAGCCAGCATGGTTTTACCGCTGCCCGGAGGCCCGATCATGATTATATTATGATTTCCTGCGCTGGCTATTTCCATTGCCCTTTTTGCAAGGAATTGGCCTTTTACGTCTGAGAAATCCAGTTCATAATTCTGGATTTTTTCAGAGAGCATTTCTTTATCAGGAGACAAAGGGGCTATTGAATCAACCCCGTTTAAAAAGCGGGACACATTGCCAAGGGTGTTTACAGGATAAGTTTTCACGCCTTCTACGATGCTCGCTTCAGGCGCATTTTCCTCGGGCATGATCAATTTTTTGTGAGAATTTTTCAAAGACATTGCTATAGGCAGAGCGCCTTTTATCGGCCTTATTTTTCCATTCAGAGCCAGCTCGCCCATAAATACAAAATCTTTAAGGTTATCAAAATTTATCTGGCCTGATGCTGCAAGTATCCCTATTGCTATGGGCAGGTCAAACGAAGGGCCTTCTTTTTTAATGTCGCATGGAGCCAGATTTATTATTATTTTTCCTGAAGGATATTCAAACCGGCTGTTTTTTATGGCGGCCTTGACTCTGTCCCTTGATTCTCTTATGGCAATATCAGGAAGGCCGACTATTACCACATTTGGCAAACCCCTTGTTATATCAACCTCGATTTCAATAAGTTTTGCTTCGATGCCTATTGTTGCAGCTGAAAAGATCTTTGCCAGCATAATGACTCCTTTTTAAACAACTAGAAAACTGACATTGTTGATTTTATAGTTAGTAGACACATGAAAGAGGGGAGTTTCTTTCAAAAAAGTTAAAAATAGCTGGTTAGCTTGACAATCACAACTCTATCAGGTATACTTCATTATAAAATAAACTATTATATTATAATCTAT
>JAHJGB010000005.1 GCA_018824725.1 Candidatus Omnitrophota bacterium | reverse complement strand
TTCTTGATATTTGGTGTTATGTTCTATATAATAGGCTTGCTTGCGTTAAGAGATAAAGTTATAACCTATACAGCTTAGCGCAGCCACATACAATCCAATAGTGCAGTTTTTATACAAGACTACCGAGCCAATATTCTACCCTATAAGAAAGATGTTGCCCCTTTCCTTGGGATTCGGATGAGAAGATTGAAAAACTCCCTAAATTTAATCCTAATTATTATTGCGGCAGCTATTATTCTGAATGTTGCAATATTGTATGCGTTTATTGGCACCAACTTTGGCGCCCGCCTTATTGCCAAAATAGCCATTTCGCGATACATACCTTCTAAAGATATAACCATAGGAGAAATTGATGGTACCCTGGCGCGTACAATCACATTTGAAAATATATCGCTTAATAATGTCGAATGGTTGCCTCATGGCAGTAGCTTAGATATTGAACGATTGGAGATTCATGCCAATCCTCTTGATATTAACAGGCTCAGGATTATGGTTAAAAATGGAAAACTGAAATTACCGTCTTCTGACAAAATATTTTTCTCTGGGGCTTATGAAAATGGTTTACTGGATACTAACATCTATTCTCATGCAGTTGATGTAAAAGATATCATGGAGTTATTACAGTATAGAGATGTGGCAGGTAACTTATCGGGAGTTTTTGAGGATATTGATATTTTTGTAACAGGCGGACTGTTAGAGCCTGAGATAAAAGGCTCTTGTACGGCGAAAGCCCTATTTCGCTGGGGGTTCAATCTGAATGATTGCCCCTTAAAGCTCGACCTGAACCTAAAAGACATCAGGGAGGATCTGAAACTCTACGGCACAGTGAATATCGCAGGAGGATCAGTATCCGGGGTAAAGACAGCGCGTATTACTCTGGGCGAGAGCCGGATAAGCTTTAACGGGTCGCCCAAAGAGCCTTATTTTGACATGCAAGGCGAATCATTTATTGAAGGGACAAAAATCAAGGCAGGGCTGAAAGGCACCTTGGATGTCCCTGACTTGAGGCTTTCTTCAGACCGCCCGGTTTCGAAAGATCAGTTGCTCATGATGCTAGCGACTAATAAAAGCTGGAAGAGCGCAGATTCCTTGACTAGCAATAAGGATAATATAACGCCCGGCATGGTAGCGGATTTCATGGATTATTTTCTCTTTGGAGGAGTAGGCTCAAAGACAGCAGATCGTTTCGGCGTCAAAGATTTTTTTATAAAATACGACCGAGAAACAAAAGGGGGCGGGGTTAAAAAAACAGTATTTGATAAAGCAGAGGTTAGCTATTCCATTGAGCAATCCCAGAAGAAAGATGAGCTGTCAACGACTACTCAAAAAGTAGGAAGTGAATATAAGGTTACAGATGGTGTTACTGTTAGTGCAGAGAGGGAACTAAAACAAAACATTGAAACCGGGCAGGAAGAACAGGACAAGGCGCAGGTAAACGATAAGATATTTTTGAAATATAAAAAGCAATTTTAGGTTTTAATAGAGATAATCTATATAATAGGCTTGATTGCATTAAGAGATAAAGTTATAGCTTGCACAGCTTAGCGCAGCCACATAAATCTCTCAAAGTCCAGGTGGAGAGATAATTGAGACCCTGGTTAGCGATACTAGTCAGGGTGTTTTTTATGTCTTTTGACTTTAATTATTTTGAGATTTATATAGGATATGCTAAAATAATGACAATAATAGAGGTGAGGGAGATGGCAAAGAAATATTTATTCTTTTTTCTCTTATTCTTAACTGCAATTCTATCAGGATGCGCCACAAGGTTTGGCGGTGTAGGAAGAACTCCGGTCGGACAAACTGAGCAATCGCCAACCGGCTCCCTGCAGAATCCGATTATAGATAGCGATATCTCATTGTCTGAAGCGCTGAGAAAAGAAAGCCCGCCTGAATTTAAAGAAGGGCAAAGGCTTGTAGAGGTATTATATTATTCATTTGACGGGAAAATCCACAAGGGGCAGCTTGTTATAGATGAAAGGCTCGTAGGAGATATTCGGGAAGTATTCCGGGCCGCTTTAGAAAACAAATTTCCTATTACTTCCGTCATCCCCATTTCTCATGACCGGTTTTTTAAGAATGGGAAGTGGAATGAAGATGATCAATCCATGCTATCCAATAATGCTTCCGCGTTTAATTATAGGACGGTAACCGGAGGAAAATATCTTTCTAAACATGCTTATGGTTTTGCTATTGATATTAATCCTGTGCAAAATCCTTATATTAAAGGAAACATTGTATTGCCTCCTAATGCAGTATACGATACACGTAAAGCGGGAACACTTGCTTATGATTCCCCTGTTGTAAAAACTTTTATACGTTTGGGATGGACATGGGGAGGCAACTGGGAATCTTTAAAAGATTACCAGCATTTTGAGAAAGTTCCGCCGCAATAGCTGTTTACAAAGAGTGTTTTTATGGTGAGCCATTTCCCAATATATAACAGATATTTTTGTGACAGAAGGAACGCTTGAACACGAAAGGCCTGAAGATGTAAATATATTATTTTGCGCTATTTCCTAATATTTTTGCATGTTATTTCCCCTTGAGTTAATTGAAGCCATATGCTAAATCCGTTGAAAGCATGACATTGTAAAGGTATAATAACAAATAGGCCTATTTTACCATATTTGCGGATATACTTTTTATACCCTGCGAGATTTATATTAATTTTTTGTTGGGCCTAAAAGGATATAATATGTTTATATTGTCAAATTTATTAATTGCAGTGGCTAATATCTTAAATATACTTCTTACCATAGCTTATTGGCTGATATTGATTAGAGCCTTGATCAGCTGGGTTAATCCTGACCCACGCAATCCAATAGTACAGTTTCTATACAAGACTACCGAGCCCATATTATATCCTATAAGAAAGATGCTGCCTCCTACCTTAGGGTTTGGAATCGACATATCTCCGATAATTGCCTTTTTGGCGATCATGTTCCTAAGGTCTTTCTTGGTAAGCAGTATCTTGGATTTAGCGATAAGATTAAAATAAAGATATGATTAATTACAGGAATTATTATAGGATATTCTTGATTTGGTGTATCATCTTTTACCTGGAAGGGTGTTCTTTTACGATGCACTACGAACAATTAATGCTATTAAAAAGGCTTGGAGATAGTCAGCATGAAATTGAAGATTACGTAAAGAAACAAAAAGACTCCTTTTTGAAGTTAAGGGATGATATTAAAAATAATCGATTAAAGAAAGGGATATCTAAAAGAGAGATTTTATCCATATATGGAGAACCGGTCTTTTGTAAGGATATTGCAAATGAAGTTGGTGTTAAAGAAATATGTCTTTATCGGCAGCCACTCCAATATTTTTCTACTGATAGGGCATACCTTAAGTTTGATAAGAAGCAAAATCTATGCTGTTGGGAATTTATTTCTGGCTCGCAGGAAGATGCTGTTACAGCGAAAGAAGAGGTTATAAATGCCAAAGACTAAAATAATCTGCGCTTTAGGTCCTGCCTCAGACAAGGCAAATGTTCTGCTAAGGATGATGCGCGCTAGAATTGATGTGATAATGAATAAAATAATTAAATTCACAGAAAAAGCTTCTTAAATAAGGTACAATAAAAATCATGGAAACAAAGAGATTTGGGACTTTTGAAGGTGTATTTACTCCTACGGTTTTAAGTATCCTGGGCGTGGTGATGTATCTGCGTCTTGGTTGGGCTGTGGGTCAGGTAGGCCTGGCAGGGGCTTTGGCGATTATTGTAATAAGTAATCTTATTACTTTATGCACAGGGCTTTCTGTCGCAAGCATTACGACCAATATCAGGATAGGTACCGGAGGGGCGTATTCTATAATTTCTAAGTCGCTTGGCCTTGAGGTAGGCGGGGCAATAGGTATACCTCTTTATCTTTCTCAGGCGATCTCTGTAGCGTTTTATATTGCAGGTTTTACCGAATGCTGGGTTTTTGTTTTTCCCCAGCATAGTTTTATTTTTGTTTCTGTGTTAACCTGGTTTACGCTTCTGGTTATTTCTTATTTAAGCGCAAAACTGGCATTCCGGCTTCAGTATATTATTTTAGGTATTATTGCGTTCTCGCTTATATCAATCTTTTTAGGAAAAACCAGTTTAGGGCACTCTGCGGCTATCTGGCAGGGAGTGGGCCAGTTGGATTTCTGGAAAGTATTTGCCATATTTTTTCCTGCGGTAACCGGTATTCTGGCCGGGGTAAGCATGTCAGGCGAATTAAAAGAACCGGAACGCAGTATTCCCATAGGAACGCTTCTTGCTATCGGAGCAACCTTTTTCATATATGTTGCAGTGTGTTTTTGGTTTGCTTTTGCTGCTGCGCCTCAGGATTTGGCTAATAATACTTCTATTGTCATTGATTTGGCGCGCTGGAGGATTCTGGTTATAGCAGGCATTATGGGCGCTACGCTTTCTTCTGCGCTGAGCATGTTCGTGGCCTCCCCCAGGACGCTTCTGGCATTGAGTAAACAAAGAATAATACCGTTTTCCTCGCAATTTGATTATACAAACTCCAAGGGCGAACCAGCGCCTGCAATCCTACTGACAGCATTACTGGCATTGCTTACCATTTTCGCAGGTAGTCTAAATACCATAGCAGGTATTTTGACCATGTTTTTTCTTATTACATACGGGACATTAAACATAACTGTTTTTATCGAAAAGATTACCGGCATAGTGAGTTTCCGGCCTACATTCAAGATACCGATTATTGTTTCTCTTATAGGAGGCATCGGATGCCTGTATGCGATGTTTCTTATTAATCAGCTTTTTAGCCTTGTCGCAATAGCGGTAACTATAATTATTTATGCTGCGCTTGTACGTAAACATATCAGACATAATCTGCCGGATATCCGCAAAGGTATATTCATATTTATCGCTGAACAGGCTGTCAGGATTGCTTCTCAACTGCCGTATCACCCCAAAATATGGAAGCCGAATCTGCTTATTCCTGTTGAAGAGCCGAGGGATTGGCTGGGCATAGCAGGGTTTTTAAAAGAAATCGTTTGTCCAAGGGGCAGGGCCGTATTCTTTAATATCATCGATAAGGATGTGGATGATAAGATAACCGCCAGAAAAAAATATTCGGAAGAGCTGGCGCTCGTAGCGGCTCCGCTTAAAGAGGAAGGCATCTTTGTTTCTACGCTGGTTGTAGATTCGAAGGAATTTCTGGACGGGGCCATAACCCTGATGCAGGCCTTAATTGGGTCAGGCATGCCCCCCAATGTATTATTCATTAAGCTTGGGTTGAATAAGGAAAAGGATCATGCGGTAAAGGAGCTTATCATAAGAAGCGAGGCCATGGGCCTGGGTATAATGGTATTCACGCTACATCCAAAGTTAGTATTTGGCCAGAAGCAGGTAATCAATCTCTGGATCAGAAGGATGAGTCCAAACATTCATCTGACGATTTTGATAGGCCTCCAACTGGAAAGGAATTGGGAGGGAAGGCTGCGTATTATCCAGGTTGTGTGCGACGCCAATGAAAAGCAAGAAACGGAGAGTTATCTCTATAAACTGAAGAAATTAATGAGATTAACAAGAGAGACGGAGATCGTTACAATCGTAGGTTCTTTTGAAGAGGGGATAGCAAATGCCCCTTTAGCGGATATCAATATCTTTGGGATATCAAAAGACCATGATATTCCATGGATGAGGAACATTTCCGGCAAGATTAATACCTCTGCGCTATTCTTGAAAGATTCTAACCAGGAAAATGCTGTTGTATAGAGAATAGCCTGGAAGAAAGGACGAATAAGAATGATAGCCTTAATCAGTTTACTAATAATTATCGCGCTCTCGATTATTGTAGTAAGGATAGGCGCCATTGCCTTAGAGCTTACTGGATTATCTTCTGAGATAGCTTCTTTTCAAGCCCAGTCAGCATTCTCAGGAGCAGGTTTTACTACCACTGAATCCGAAGCTATGGTTACGCATCCTGTGCGCAGGCGCATCATCAGAATTCTTATTCTTCTGGGAGGCGCAGGAGTTACTACTTCTATGGCCACTTTAGTTTTAGCATTTGTGGGCCAGACAGGCAAGAATGTTCTTATGAGAGTAGAGATATTATTATTGGGCCTTTTGGGCATAATACTTTTTGCCCGTTCAAGGCATATCTATGATATTATGAAAATTGTTATAACCAGGGCTCTTGAAAAATGGACTACTCTGCGTATTTATGATTATGAACAGTTATTTGGCCTTGGAGAGGGTTATGCTATAGCGAAGATTACCATAAAAAAAGACAATCCTATGAGGGATAAGCTGATAAGTGACCTGAAGTCGCATCTTGAAGGGGTTCTTATCCTGGCTGTTTCTAGAAAAATCGGAAAAAAGATACAGTTTATCGGAGCTCCGCACGGCGACGTTGTTATTAAGATAGGCGATGAATTGATATGTTATGCTAAAGAAGATATTATCGGCAAGGTTTTTTCTATACAGTCAGCGGGCGCGGGATGACATAAAACCGATCATTGACCGGCTTCAGGTTTTTCAAGAGGCAAGAGGAAAAAGACCTTCACGAAGTAATCCCAAATAATCTTTAATTAACTAATACCTGAGTTCTTATATACTATAGAGTCAGGGATATTCTAGCCAAAAAATACCGGACAAATTGGACGCTTCGACAGGCTCAGCGCAGGCAATTTTATGTATAACTTTATCTCTTATTTGCCAATTTTCTTGCGCCGCAAAAGTCTTTGCGGCATCAAGCAGAAAATGGAGCCCGTGCAGGTAGGTTCCTGTGGGCGGAATACTGAGCCCCGATTCATCGGGG
>JAHJGB010000041.1 GCA_018824725.1 Candidatus Omnitrophota bacterium | reverse complement strand
ATCTGTGCAGGAGATTGCTGATTTAACAATGCTTTCGTTTGACTTGGCGGATAAATACAGGATGCCTGTTATGATACTAGGAGACGGGATATTGGGGCAGATGATGGAGCCGGTGATACTAAAGTCAAAAGTCGAAAGTCAAAAGTCAAAACTAAAAAAGGACTGGATACTGGATGGGTGCAAGGGAAGGGAGCCGAGGATCATAAAGTCGCTTATTTTGAACGAGTCAGAACTTGAAAAATTTAATTTAAAATTACAGAAAAGATATAAAGAAATAAAGGATAAAGAACAGAGGTGCGAAGTTCTCTATGGAGACGACAGCGAGATTATGCTTGTTGCTTATGGCACTACTAGCAGAATTTGTAAAAGCGTTGTTGAAAAGCTCCGCAAAAAAGGTAAAAAGATCGGCATGATAAGGCCTGTAACATTATGGCCGTTTCCGGAAATGGCGCTTAAAAAACTTGCAAAAAAGATTAAATCATTTTTAGTTATAGAGATGAGCTGCGGCCAGATGATAGAAGATGTGAAGCTGGCCATAGATTGCGCAAGGCCTGTACATTTTTACGGACGTACAGGCGGAGAGATTCCCGGAGAAGACGAGATAATGAAAGAAATCGAGAACATAAATGGATAAGGTTTTTGAAAAACCTGAAAGTATCAGAGAAAAAGAAACACACTATTGCCCTGGGTGCGGCCATGGTATTGTTCACAGGGTCATATGCGAGGTTGTGGACGAACTGGGTATCAGAGAAAAACTCATAGGCATAGCGCCTGTAGGTTGCGCTGTCATAGCGTATGATTACTGGGATTTTGACGTGACAGAGGCAGCGCATGGCAGGGTCCCTGCAGTTGCTACCGGTATAAAGCGGTCGCTTCCTGACAGGATAGTATTTGGTTATCAGGGCGACGGAGACCTGGGGGCTATAGGCACAGCTGAGATAGTACATGCGGCAAATAGAGGCGAAAACATTACAATTGTATTTGTCAATAACACGGTATACGGCATGACAGGAGGCCAGATGGCTCCTACTACTCTTTTAAAACAGAAAACCGCTACTACGCATGCAGGCAGGGAACAGAAGTTGCACGGTTTTCCTTTAAAGGTATGCGAATTATTATCTGTATTGCCGGGTGTTGTCTATGCAGAAAGGGTTACGGCTCATTCTCCGCAGAATATTCTAAAGGCTAAAAAGGCAATAAAAAAGGCATTTGAGAATCAGATAAAGGGCCTGGGTTTTTCAATTGTAGAGGTCCTTTCTCCGTGTCCTACGTATCTCGGGCTTTCTCCGCAGGATGCAATAAAATGGGTGGGAGAAGAATTGACAAAAGAATACCCTTTAAAAGTTTTTAAGGATATAACGTGAGAGAAGAGATAATTTTCGCAGGTTTCGGCGGCCAGGGTATCATGTTTATGGGTAAGGCCATTGCTTATGCAGCCATGAATGAAGGCAAGTTCGTCACTTGGATCCCTTCTTACGGCGCAGAGGTGAGAGGCGGCACAGCATATTCCATGGTGGTTATTTCAGACGAGGCTATCGCTTCCCCTCTTATTAAGGATCCTACGATATGCGTTGCCATGAACAGCCCATCTCTCAGGAAATACGAAGCAAAAATAAAAACAAACGGGCTGCTCGTAGTGAACAAGTCTATTATAGACATTGAACCTGAAAGAAAGGATATAGAGATTTTAAATATCCCTGTTACAGAGCTCGCTTCAGAAGCAGGCGATTACAGGATAGGCAATATGGTTGCTCTTGGGGCATTGCTCAGAAAAAGAAAAATCATAAGCTTGGAGTCATTAATAAACGGGCTTAAGGATATTGTTTCCAGCACTTATCATAGCCTGCTTCCTGTCAATGAAAAAGCAATAAGAAAGGGTTTTGAATATGGTTCGCGTTAGGTTTGCGCCAAGTCCCACAGGGTATTTACATATAGGAAGCGTGAGGACCGCTCTTTTTAACTGGCTCTACGCAAGGTCTCAGGGCGGAATTTTTATATTGAGAATAGAGGACACTGACCAGAAGCGCTCGAGCGATGTTTACATGGAAGAAATAATCGCGGATATGAAATGGCTCGGGTTAAACTGGGACGAAGGGCCTTATTTTCAGACAAAAAGATTCGATATTTACAGATCCTATGCCCAAAAATTACTTGAGAAAGAATTGGCTTATAAAGACGGGGAAGCCATTATATTTAAAATACCTGATATAAAGGTAAAGATATACGACCTTGTGCACGGCGAGATAGAAGTAGATAATGCCCTGATAGACGACCTTGTGGCAATGAAATCAGACGGAAGCCCTGCGTATAATTTTGCCTGTGTTGTGGATGATATAGAGATGCAGATAACGCATGTAATCAGGGGCGACGACCACATTTCAAATACCAATAAGCAAGTAGCGCTTTATGATGCACTCGGAGTAAAACCTCCCAAATTTGTGCACATACCTCTTATACTCGGGCCGGACAAAGCCCCGCTGTCAAAGCGTTTTGGCGCAGTCTCGATAACTGATTACCGTGCTATGGGCTATCTGCCGCAGGCGTTGGTTAATTATCTTTCGCTTTTAGGCTGGGCCCCGGGCGACAATAAAGAATTCATGAGCGCGGAAGAGATTGTAAAAAAATTCAGCCTGAAGCGCATAAATAAAACAGGCGCGGAGTTTAACCAGGATAAACTAAGATGGATCAACGGAGAGCATATAAGAAAACTCACCCTGGACGAATTTGTAAAGATAGGGATGGATTTTATTAAGCTGGAATGCGACGAAGCGTGGTTCAGAAAATTCGCAGGGCTTTATCACACTAGAGTAAAGACCTTGGCAGAATTTAAAGAAGAGTTTGGGATATTTATGTCAGATGATGTGCGGTATAATGAAGGCGCCGTAGAAAAGTTTTTGAAAAAAGACAAGGTTTCAGATATACTAAGCATAACAAGAGAGCGGCTTGGAAAAATAGACCCTTTTACACAGGAAAATATAGAAAAAGAATCCAGGGCCCTGGTAGAAGAACTGAAGATAGAAAGCGCTGATTTGATACATCCTCTAAGGGTAGCTGTTACAGGCAAAGCTGTTTCTGCAGGCATATTTGAAGTCCTGGCTCTTTTGGGCAAAGATAAAACATTAAAAAGACTGGAAAATATTCTTAAAGCAAAAACCTCGTAGGTGGCTGTCCCGATTGCAATCGGGACGAGGTTAGGATGGTCTAATGGAAGAAAATAGAAAATTTGTAAGGATTGAATGGCCGGTTATAATAAAATATAAAACTATAGAAGAGCCTCATATTCAGGATCATACCGTAAGTAAAGACGTAAGTGAGGGCGGGGCAAGGTTTGTGGTTTATGAACGCCTTATGAAAGGCACAAAATTAGACATTCAGCTCGAAGTGCCTTTTGATTCAATGCCCATATTCGCAAAAGGAGAAGTTGCCTGGATAAAAAAAGCAGGCGGTGAAGATTCAAAGGCTTTTGAAATAGGCGTTATATTTACAAATGTTGATTCAAAAGAACAAAAGCGTCTCAAGCAGTATATTGAAAACGAAATAAAGGAAAGAAGAAAGACTTAAATATTCAATAAAAGAAAGGAAGATGGTTGAATAAAAAGGACTTAGTAAAAGTTCTGAGAAAATCAAAAGCCTTGTCTGAGCTGATTGGAATTATTTTGGGCGATGGACATATCCACAAATTTCCTAGAACAGAAAAATTAGTTATTACTTGCGACAAATCTCAATCAAATTATATCGGTCATATTTATAAATTGGTTAAAAGGATATTTTTGAAAGCGCCTTCGTTATTTATTAGAAAAAAAGGAAATGTAATCGATGTATGTTTGTATCAATGTAAAATCAGTGCGCGATTGAAGATAGCATCTGGAAATAAAATTAGAAACAATGTAGGCATTCCATCGTGGGTATTTAAAAGCAAGAGACATGTGACAGCATGCTTGAAGGGTTTATTCGAAACAGATGGCTGTTTTCAAAGGGACAATGATAATTACGCGCAATATATTGAGTTAAAAAATTGTTGTGAACACATAAGAAAGGATACTTTTAAAGCTCTTTTGTTATTGGGTTATAGTCCTCAATTAGGTAAAGATTATGTGAGATTAGCCAGAAGAGAAGAGGTTTATAATTTTAAAAAAGCTGTTAAATTTAGAGAATATTAATTGGAGGATCGTCTAACGGTAGGACACGAGACTCTGGATCTCGTTATGATGGTTCGAATCCATCTCCTCCAGCCACACTTATCGTAACTAATTGCAAACAAGAGAGTTACATAAAAATAGCCTGACCCAAAAAGTCAGGCTATTTT
>JAHJGB010000040.1 GCA_018824725.1 Candidatus Omnitrophota bacterium | reverse complement strand
TAATGCTTTATATGCGGAATTATTTTCAGGGTTAAGCTCTATGGCTTTTTTGTATAATTGTTCTACTTCTGTAAATCTACCTTGGTCTCTGTAAAGCCAGCCTAATGCTTTATATGCGGAATTATTTTTAGGGTTAAGCTCTATGGCTTTTTTGCATAATTGTTCTACTTCTGCAAATCTACCTTGACTTATGTAAAGCTTGCCTAATGCTTCATATACAGAATTATTTTCAGGGTTAAGCTCTATGGCTTTTTTGAATGTCTGTTCTTTCTCAAACAACTCTCTATTGTTTTGGTAAAAATCCTTTGCTTCGGGATCTTTTTTATCGCCTTGAGAATCTGATTTAGTTTTTATATTCGAGCTTACGTTATTTAATCTATAAATGCCTTCTTTCTTTAGTTTAGTTAGAATATGCATATATATAAGCCGTCCGAATCTATACACCCTGCAATGCTTGAAAATCTCTGTATCGGCCTCGGGTATATCTCTATAATACATTATCCCTTTACCATCATTACAGCCCATCATAGTAACTACTATATCAGGCTTGTATTTATTAAGATTAGTTTCTAATAGTGATAGTATAGTTGTTGTTCCGATGGCAGCCAAACCTTTATCTATAACACTGAACTTTATACCGATATTGCGCTCATTTAAAATCTTCTCTAAATAAGGTGGGTATTGTTTTTGCGTGGTAGATTCTCCCAGGCACATAATGCGGCATGTGCCTTTGTGTTTTATTGATTGAATGTTTCTACGTTCCTGAAAAGATAGTATTATAAAACCATCTATACGCAAACCTATCTCAAGAATTACTATGGTTAAAAATAATCCGAAGAGTATAAAAGAGATTTTTTGATACAATGAGGTTTTTTTAGGCATGCTTTTAATATTTATGGCATTTATCGTATTAATAGTCATAGTGATTATAGCATTTTTATTTGTTAAGTTACAGGGAAATTAAAGATTGAGAGGTGCCGTTTTGGTGTCTATAATACATCGTAATAGATCATAATTGGTAGTAATAGGTAGTAATGGAAAATCTCTGTAACTTACTGTGATTATTTGTAATTATAGTAATTTAGGTGGGTTACAAAAATGGCTTGAAAGGCTTTACGAAAGCCCTGCTCTACCAACTGAGCTACATCGGCAAATTGTTTGATTTATTATATCACAGGAATAGAATTAGAGAATTAAAAAATTAAATCTTGACTCTTATGCGACTAGCCTGGTAAATCTAACCAAGTTAGAATAATTGCCCCTGGTGTCTATTTTAGTGCCCATATGTTATAAAAAGTGCTGTATATGCGTAAAAATTATACCTTATACACAATACAGTTTTCAATTCATCATTCTTGGAGATAGTGAATATCAATAAGGCCTTTGGCTATGCACTGCTCTATGGAAGTTCTCATAGATTGCATGCCGATATTGCCGCTCATTTGGATTACAGACTGGATTTGTTTAAAATCTCCGTCTCTGACTATCCTTCTCATAGCATTATTCATAAGCATCACTTCCGAGGCCACAATGAGTTTATTATTGTCTTTCCGAGGTAAAAGGCTTTGAGTAATAATGCCTTTTAATATCAGCGAGAGTCTGGTAAGCATATGTTTCTGAAGCTCTGCTGGGAAAAATGATATAATTCTATCCAAGGCCTGGCTGGAATCAGTTGCGTGAATAGAAGAAATAACAAGCATGCCTGTTTCTGCCGCAGTAATCGCTACCTCCATTGTCTCTGGATCCAGGATTTCTCCTATCAATAAAATGTCGGGACTCTGCCTTAAAGCGTTTTTCGCGGCATTCGAAAAAGAAAGCGTATCCTTCCCAACCTCTCTCTGTTTTATAATACAGGTTTTATTTGTATGAATATACTCTATGGGTTTTTCTATTGTAATCACTAAACTCACCCTTTTATTGTTTAAAAATTCTACCATGGACGCAAGAGTCGTGCTCTTGCCTGAACCAGTCCTGCCAGCAACAAGTATCAGGCCGCTTCTATTCTCCATAATCATCTGTTCCGCTGCAGCAGGAAGGCCGAGCTGGTGCGGCAGCTGAATCTTATCAGGTATCAGCCTAAACACAGCTTCCACCTTGCCCTGCTGTACATGCAAGTTCACTCTGAAACGTATATTGTCTTTATAATGGAAAACAAAATTTGTTTCTTTTTCTTCTGTAAACTGTTTAGACCTTTCATCGTCCAGCAGGTTAAAAAGCATTATCTTCAGGATATCTTCCGATATAGGCTCGCCTTTTGAAATGGAAAGCTCTCCTATCTTTTTTATTATAAGCGGATAGCCTGCCACAAAATGTATATCCATTACATCCTGAAAATTCATATCTTTCAACACATTATCTATATTTATTTTCTTGATAAAATCAGTAAACCATCTCTTAACCTCATCGTCTATCTTTTCAACATTAATTCCTGCGATAAAACCTGATTGAGGGCCGTTCGCAATCTCCATCCTCACTACTTGGCCTATAAAGGAGATTTTATTTTTTCCCAGTTCGAATGTCACCCTCACCCTTGAATTTACTTTCATGCTTTCAGCAATATAAAAGCTTATACCAGACATGCTGATGTCCTTGGCATAAACAGTACAGGGTATATCAAAACTTCCATCATCCAGGAGCTTTTCGTATTGCAAAAGATGCTTGAACCTGAACCGTTCTGATTTTCTTTTTTCTTCAAAATGCATAATCTTGCTCCTTGTTAATAAAATGCCTGATCTGGTGCGCTACTCTGCCAACTGAACTGCGTCGACATTTTGCTTTAGATAATTATACCATTAAGGCGAGAATTGTAGAAATTAAAATTTTGCAAGGTTAATAATAGCTTATTTACCAAATATTTCTTTTAATATAGCATTAGCGATGTTTTCAGCTAAAAGCATGTTGCCTTTAGCTGTACAATGGCCGAAGTCACCTGCAAACATGTCCTTAAAATATTCTTTATAACCTTCTTTTCTTACAGCATCTTTAAATATTTTCTCATTGTCCACAAAAACAATACTGCCTTCTGCCTCTTCTTTGAATATCTTCTTCAATGGCTCTATATTACGCATAGGATACTGGACGCATATTAACTTTATCTTCCTTTTATCCAAAATTTTCTTAATTGCACGGTAGTTGTTGACTGTAGCAGGGTTTTGATTTTTACTTCTTATATTATTTGCTTTTTTTGCACATATCTCAGAAAGTTCATTATTGCCAATTTCACTGTATAATGTTGCCAACCCTTCGTATGCAGAATCATTAACTAAACGATCATCATCAGGATTAATTTCTATAGCCTTCTTATATGCCTGCTCTGATTCGGCGAATCTTCCAAGCTCTCTATAAAGATAACCCAATCCGACATATTTATTACTATCATTGGGATAAATTTCTATGGCCTTCTTGTATGCCTGTTCTGATTCTGCGAATCTTCCAAGGTCTCTATAAAGTAGCCCTAATTCAGTATATGCACCGCTGTCTCTATAATTAATTTCTATGGCCTTCTTAAATGCCTGCTCTGATTCGGCGAATCTTCCAAGGTCTCTACACAACTGTCCTAATCCTAAATATGCCTCGCTGTCTTTAGGATAAATTTCTATGGCCTTCTTGTATGCCTGTTCTGATTCTGCGAATCTTCCAAGGTCTCTATAAAGTAACCCTAATTTAGCATATGCACCGCTGTCTCTATAATTAATTTCTATAGCCTTCTTAAATGCCTGTTTCCTTATAAAAGAGTCTTGTTTCTTATCTCCTCTTTTGAATTTGTTTTTAGAGATGTCTTGACCGAATCTTTTACTTTTAGGAGTTTTATTATCGCCTATTTGTATAAAGGATTTTATTTCTTCTGATTTTGTTACAATATGCAACCAGAGAAGTCTTGTTAATTTATAAACTTTCAAATATTTTAAAATAAATACTATTTTTGAAGCATGGTTTGTTTCATAAGATAAATGCCTACCGGCATCATTTATTCCCATCATAGTAATTACTGTATCAGGCTGGTATTTATCAAGGTTGGGCTCTAACTGTGATAGTATCGCTACTGTTCTGGTGCCCCCCAGGCCTTTATCTATCACGCTAAACTTTATTCCTATGTTATGCTGATTTAAAATTTCTTCTAAATAAGGTGAGTATTGATCCTGAGTGGTAGATTCGCCAAGACACATAATACAATACGCACCCTTCTGTCTTATTGATTGCTGGTTTCTATACTCTTGTATAGATAATATTGTAAAACCAGCTATACGCAAACCTATTTCAAGAATTATTATAGTCAGAAATAATCCGAAGAGTATAAGGGTTATTTTTTTATACAATGAGTTTTTTCTGCATATATTTTTATTATACGGAGCTACGCCGGCAAATTGTTTTAGATAATTATATCATTAAGGCAGGAATTGTGGAAATTAAAATTTTGCAGGGCTAATAGTAATTTATTTGCCGAATATCTCTTTTAATATGACATTCGCAATGTTCTCAGCTAAAAGCCTGTTGCCCTTGTTAGTGCAATGACCAAAGTCTCCGCCAAACATATCTCTAAAATATTCCTTATAACCTTCTTTTTTTATAGCATCTTTAAATATTCT
>JAHJGB010000039.1 GCA_018824725.1 Candidatus Omnitrophota bacterium | reverse complement strand
TATCCGCGCTGAAAGAATGACAGAAGAAGGCTATGATATCGTAGAGTCGCCTTTGCCGTGCCTCATAACTGTTGTAAAAGAAATCAATGAGCCGAGGCTTCCTTCGTTAAAAGGCAAAATGAGGGCAAAAAAAATAGAGATCAGGAAACTAGAGGCAAAAGACTTGGACGCTGATCCTGATTCATTGGGCCTCAAAGGCTCTCCTACAAAAGTCGTAAAGATTTTCACGCCTCCTCCGCGTAAAGGCGGTCAGATTCTGGAAGGCGAGGCAAAAGATACGAGTGCTAAATTGGTGGAATTATTAAAAGGTGAAATATGTCTATAAAGGTAATCAATGAAAAATGCGTCGGATGCAAATTATGCGTCAAGGCCTGTCCGTTCGGCGCAATTGAAATATTAAATAAAAAGGCTGTCATAGACCTGCATAAATGCACGTTGTGCGGGGCGTGCATAGAACCTTGCAAGTTTGACGCGATAGTGCTTACAAAGATAAGCCCCACAGACATTCTGTTCCCCAAAAAATTCGAAGAGCATAAAGACGTCTGGATATTCTGCGAGCAGAAAAAAGACGTTGTGCAGAGCGTTGCGTACGAGCTTCTGGGCAAAGGCAGGGAGCTGGCTGATACGCTCGGCGTTGAATTATGCGGGGTTTTATTAGGTGAAAATATGAAACCAGAGGCGCAGAAGATCATCCATAGAGGCGCTGATAAAGTATATCTGGTGGATTCTCAGGCGTTAAAGCATTATCAGGATGAGCCGTATTCAAAGGTATTGATCCAGTTGATAAAAGAGTACAAGCCTGAGATAGTACTTTGCGGTGCCAGCTCCATAGGCAGGTCATTAATAGCCAGGGTGGCGATAGGCGTTCACGCAGGCCTCACAGCAGACTGCACAGGCCTTGACATAGATAAAAAAGAAAGGTTTTTACTGCAGACCCGTCCTGCGTTCGGCGGAAACATCATGGCCACTATCATCTGCCCCAATCACAGGCCTCAGATGGCGACTGTAAGGCATAAGGTAATGAAAGAGGCTGCGGAAGATAAGCATCGCAAGGGAAAGATTATAGAAAAAAGCTATAACGCCGATGTTTATTTTTCAAGGACCAGGCTTTTAGATATTGTTGAGGAAATAGAGGAGACAGTCAACCTGACAGAGGCAAACGTGATTGTCTCAGGCGGCAGGGGCTTGCGGTCCCCTGAAAATTTTAAAATTATCGAGAATCTGGCAAAGGCCCTGGGCGGCGCTGTGGGCGCGTCGCGCGCGGCAGTTGACAGCGGCTGGAAAACTTATTCGCATCAGGTGGGCCAGACAGGAAAAACAGTGTGCCCGAAGATTTATATAGCCTGCGGCATCTCAGGCCAGATCCAGCATCTGGTCGGCATGCAGTCTTCGGAAATAATAGTGGCGATAAATAAAGATCCTCACGCGCCTATATTTACTGTGGCGACTTATGGTATAATAGGGGATATCTTTGAAGTAGTGCCGGAGTTAACCAGAAGGTTTAAAGAGGCGCTGAAGAGATAAAATGTATTTCAAATCCATAGAACTATTCGGTTTCAAGTCATTTGCCGATAAAACAAGGCTTGATTTTGAGCCGGGCATTACTGCTATCGTGGGCCCAAACGGCTGCGGAAAGTCCAACATCGCCGATTCCATAAAATGGGTCCTCGGAGAACAATCCGCAAAGGTCTTGCGCGGCGGCAAGATGGAAGACGTTATTTTTAACGGCACCGACGGCAAAGAACCTGTAAATTTCGCAGAAGTTTCCCTCACGCTTTCCAATCAGGATAGGCTCCTCCCCATAGAATATGACGAAGTCACTGTCACCAGGCGCCTTTACCGCTCAGGCGAGAGCGAATATCTTTTGAATAAAACCCCTGTGCGCCTTAAAGATATCAACGAACTTTTTATGGGCACAGGCATAGGTACCAGCGCTTATTCCCTTATCGAGCAGGGAAAGATTGACCAGATCCTGAGCTCAAAGCCGGAAGAGAGGCGCGAGGTCTTTGAAGAAGCCAGCGGCATCACGAAGTACAAGGCCAAGAAAAAAGAGGCGATGCGCAAGCTGGAAGAGACAGAGCAGAATCTGTTGAGGATAAACGATATTATATTAGAAGTAAAACGCCAGATAAATTCAATAGAGCGCCAGGCAAAAAAGGCAGAGCGATATAAAGACCGCTATGAAGAATTGAAGGCCATTGAACTGAAACTTTCCAGGATAGAGCTTGAGCTGCTGAAAACCAGAAATGTGGATTCCGAAGGTAATGTAAGCGAGCTGAAGCAAAAGGAATCAGAGCTTAGTTCTGAATTAAATAGATTGTCGCAGGATCTGTCGTTATTGAACCAAGACAGGTCGCAGGTTGAAACTAAAAGGTCAGACCTCAAATCCAGGAACGTGGAGCTAAACTCGGAAGCATCCAGCGCCAGGGACAGGATCTCCATGAATAGGGAGAGGATAGAAGAGCTTACCAGCCGCCGCTCAGGCCTTGAGGCTGAGATAAAAAAAGCCACGGACATACTTGTATCCCAGGAAAAAGAAATAGCAGGGCTCAGGGAAAAGGTATCTGTGCTGGAAAGAGAAGACACTGACAGGCTCGGCAGCGTGACAGGAAAAGAAAGAAGGTTTGAGGAAATCTCCAGGGCCATCAAGTCAAGCGAAGTAACTTTATCCACTTCAAAAGCGAACATCATAGATATCGCATCCAGGCAGGCTAAGCTCAGAAATCAGGTAGCGAAAATATCCGCCACTATTTCAACCCACGATATGAGGCTCAAGAGGCTTGAATCGGAAAAATCAGCTGTCTCTGATGAAAAAAATAACCTGCAGGCAAGGCTGGCTGAAATACTGTCAGAGATAACCGCGATTGAAAAAGACGCAGCGAGCCTTAAGTCGGAAAGAGATGCTATTTCCGGTTCCATATCGTCTATCCGCAGCCAGATAGGCCTGCTCATAGAAGAATCCAAAAAAATACAAACAGACCTGGCATCCAATAAATCAAAATTAGAATTTCTGGAAGAAGCCAGGCTCAGATATGAAGGTTTTTCCGCTGGCGTAAAGGCAATACTCGGGAATCAGTCCAGGATAGCCGGGGTCAGGGATTGCCTTGCGAACCTTTTGACTGTCAAAAGAGGTTATGAGGTAGCCATAGAAACCGCAATGTCTGATTATCTCCAGAGCATAGTGATTGATACCATGGAATCCGTTGACAAGGCTATAGCGTATCTTAAAGAAAATTCATGCGGCAAGGCATCATTTATATATCCCGGGTATTTTAATTCAATCGGCTCAGCTCTGGAATCTTCTTCTGATTTAAATGACAGCCGCATCCTGGGCAAGGCAGTTGATTTCGTTAATACAGATGACACTTATAAAAATGTGTTGAGGCATATATTGAAAAATGTTTTTATAGTCAATGACCTTAAGGACGCAAGATCTCTTCTGGATAATACAAAAAGCCCTGCAGGATGCAGGTTTATCACTCTTTCAGGCGAAGTGGTTGAAAACGGCTTTATAACAGGAGGCAGCTCCAAGAAAGAAGAGCTTGGCTTGATAAATAGAGACGCCAGGATCAATGACATACGCCAGGCTATCCGAGAGATGGAAACGCGTTCAGTAAAGCTGGAAGAAGAAAAGACGGAAAAAGAAAAGGAAGAAGGCGGATTGAAGGCCAAGCTTGAATCGCTTACCGCTGTAATAAGCGAAAAGGACATACTTTTGGCCAATACCTCCAGCAACAAGGCTAATATAGAAGAAAATATAAAAGGTGTAGGCGATGAAATATCTCTCGTGAACCTTGAGATAGACGAAGTGAATTCTGAAATCCTTATCCTGAAACAGGAGGAAGAGTCTTCCTCGAGTACGCTGGCGCAGCTTGAAAACGAAGCAAAGGCCAACGAAGAAAGGTCGCAGACAAGCGAAAGGCTCCTAATAGAATCCGCAAAAGAAAAAGAGCGGCTGCTCGTGGAGATAGCAGAGGCAAGGACTGAGTTGGGCTCGTTGGAGAGTAAAAAAGAAGGGCTTTCAGGCACATTGAAAATACTGGAATCATCCTTGCGCGATGCCAAGAATAACGTAGAGTCCAGGAAGATTGAAATAGACAGTTCTGTTAAAAAGGTAGAAGAGCTGACCGCGGAGACACAGGAACTAGAGAAAAATATAAGCGCATTATCCAGCGAAGCCTCAGGAAAGAATAAAGAATTGGGCAATGTGGAGGCTGTGTATAACGATATAACTCTCAAAGCAGCGTCTTACGAAACTAAATTAAAAGAGATAGATAAAGAAATTAATGACATAAGGTCCGGCATGCATTCTGTGGATTTACAGAAGGCGGAATTGAACTACAGCATAGAAAATCTCACGCAGCGCATAAGGGATATTTACAAGACAGAGCTCGGAGAATTTCAGCTGGCAGAGGACTGGCAGTCAGTGGATAAAGCAGCCCTGAAAGCCGAAGTAGACCAGATGCGCTCCCAGCTGGATGCCATGGGCGCTGTA
The DNA here is from genome assembly GCA_018824725.1 of Candidatus Omnitrophota bacterium. Lineage (GTDB taxonomy): Bacteria > Omnitrophota > Gorgyraeia > Gorgyraeales > Gorgyraeaceae > UBA10183. The sequence goes on along the minus strand of JAHJGB010000039.1, from coordinate 677 downwards.
AACCTGGTGGCCATAGAGGAAAATAAAGAACTCCAGGACAGGTTTGTATTTCTGACGACACAGAGGGATGACCTTTTAAAGGCAAAGGACAGCCTGATGGAAGCTATCAGTAAGATCAATAAAACCACAAAAGACCTTTTTATAGAGACATTTAACAGCATACGGGGCGAGTTCAGGAATTTCTTCAAAATGCTTTTCGGAGGAGGGGACGGAGAACTGATACTTCTGGACGATACAGATGTCCTCGAGTGCGGGATAGAGATAGTTGCCAGGCCTCCCGGCAAAAGGCTTCAAAACGTATCGCTTCTCTCAGGAGGCGAAAAAGCCCTTACAGCAGTAGCGCTCATATTCGCGATATTCAAAGTAAAGCCCAGCCCGTTCTGCGTCCTGGATGAGATAGACGCGCCTCTGGACGAATCAAATGTTGACAGGTTTTCCAGAAGCCTGGACATGTTTACAAACACATCCCAATTCATCGTAATAACCCACAACAAAAAGACCATTGATAAGGCTGATGTGATGTACGGTATCACCATGCAGCAGTCCGGCGTGTCAAAGGTCGTCTCAGTCAAATTCTCGGATTCTAAGAAACAGGAAGCAGTGGAGCAGCAAACCGCTTAGGTATTTTGATGGGAGTCCGACTCCAATCATTACATATCCAAGATTCTTGATGGGAG
>JAHJGB010000038.1 GCA_018824725.1 Candidatus Omnitrophota bacterium | reverse complement strand
GATTTTTTTAATTATTTGTTGAAAAATAGGATCAGGCCTCAGGTGCATTATATCCCTGTTTATTTGCAGCCTTATTATAAAACCCTTGGTTTTAAAAAAGGCCTTTGCTGCAATGCAGAAGAATTTTATAAACGGGAAATAAGCCTCCCCATATATCCTTCTCTTAAAAATGAAGATTTAAGGCATGTCTTAGATACAATAAAAAGATATTTCAGGCGCAGATGAAGATATTAGAGATAATACAAGCGAGGATGTGTTCTACAAGATTGCCTGGGAAGGCATTGATCAAAATAATGGATAAGCCGATGTTGTGGCATGTGATAGATCGTGCCAGTCACAGCAATCTTATAGATAAAATAGTTGTTGCTACAAGCACCAATAAAGAAGATGACGCTATAGAAAGATTCTGCAAGGATAATGGTTTTTATTGTTATAGAGGCAGCCATGAAGATGTGCTGGATAGATATTACCAGGCGGCAAATGCCTATAAACCTGAGGCAGTAGTCAGGATAACTTCAGATTGCCCTTTGATTGACCCGGTTGTTACTGATAAGGTGATATCTTGTTTTCTGAAGAATAGAAAAAAATTTGACGGCGCAAGCAATGTTATTAACCGCACGTATCCAAGGGGTCTGGATACAGAAGTGATTAGTTTCTTGGCGCTGGAAAGGATATGGAGAGAGGCGAAATTAGATTATCAGAGAGAGCACGTGACTATCTACGCATACGAAAATAAAAAAGATTTCAGATTGTATAGCGTGGAGAACAAAAAAGACCTATCTGGTTTCAGATGGACAGTGGATACCGCGCCTGACCTGGAGTTTATAACCGAGATCTATAAAAGGCTTTATACAGGTAAAAAGATATTTTTAACAGAGGATGTCTTGAGGGTATTAGACAAAGAACCAAAACTAAAGGATATAAACAAAGAAGTAAAACAGAAATACGTTAGAAGAGGATAATCATGATGTACTGCAGCAAGTGTATTATGCCGGATACAAGACCTGAGCAGGTCTTTGATTCAGAGGGGGTTTGCGATGCTTGCAGGTCGGCTGAAAAAAAACACAGGGAAATAGATTGGGGCGTAAGGAAAAAAGAATTTGAAAATATCTTAGACAGGTATAGAAACAAGGACGGTTCTTGGTGGGATTGTATCATCCCTGTAAGCGGAGGTAAAGACAGCTGCCATCAGGCATACACCCTGAAATACGAATTTGACATGAATCCACTATGTGTCAATTTCATACCTTGCGAAATGACAGAGCTGGGCCTTAAGAATATTCTTTTCTTGCGCGATCTTGGATTTGACATCGTTCAGATCGGAGCCAATAGAAAGGTCTACAGGAAAATGGTCCGCAAGGGGTTTTTTGATCTGGGTGATTGTTGCTGGCCAGAGCATATAGGCATCTTTACTGCTCCGCCAAGAGTAGCGGTCCAGTATAATATCCCGCTTCTAATATGGGGAGAAAACTCCCAGTTTGAATACGGAGGTCCTGCCTCAAAAAGAGATAATAATTATCTTGATAGAAACTGGCTTGAACAATTTCAGATGCTGGGATACAGGATATCTGACTTGTACGAAGAGGGTTTTGACAGGAAGGATCTCCTGGCATTTGAATACCCTTCTGACGAAGAATTGAAAAACATAGGGGTTACAGGCCTGTTCCTTGGGTATTACACAAAATGGGATGCTTACGGACATGTAAAAAAGATGATAGATCTTGGATGGAATCCAAACCCGGATGGCCCTGTGGAAGGGGCTTATTATAATTTTGAAAACCTGGACTGCAAATGGATCGCAGGGCTGCATGATTATATGAAATTTTTAAAATATGGATACGGGAGGGCTACAGATCAGCTTTGCATAGAAATAAGAAGCGGCCGCATTGACCGCAATACAGCATTGCGCACAGTCAGGGATTACGAAGGCCATGTTCCGAGAAAGTATTTGCCGGATTTTCTTAAATTTACGGATTGCACGGAGAAAGGGTTTTTTAAGACCCTGGATAAATTTACGAATAGGAAGATATTTAAAACAGATAAATCCGGGAATTTTATAAGAGATGAAAACGGAGATGTGATAAAAATTGATTACGGTTATTGATTTAAAGATAGGCAATATAAACAGCGTGTCTCGCGCATTAAAATACATAGGAATAGAACATATCCTGTCCAGCAATCCGGTAGATATAGATAAGGCTGAAAAATTAATCTTTCCAGGAGTAGGGAGTTTTGCTGAGGCTATGAAAAGGATGCGAAATCAGGGATTGGATAGCGCTTTGAAGCAGGCGGTTCTGTCCAGAAAGGTCCCTATACTGGGCATATGCCTGGGCATGCAGCTCTTTGCCAGTATAGGCGAAGAAGGCGGAAAGACAGAAGGCCTGGATTTTATTAAAGCCAGGGTAGCGTATCACAGGGCGTCAGGGCTTGGGTTCAGGCTGCCGCATATTGGATGGAATGAGGTGGAGCACAACGACCTGGAGATATTCGATTCAGTGCCCGAAAAATCTTGTTTTTATTTTGTGCATAGTTACGAATTTATCCCAGAAGAACAGATTGAGACAGGTCATACGAATTATGGCGTGGATTTTGTGTCTTTTGTGAAAAAAAATAATATTATCGGAACGCAGTTTCATCTGGAAAAAAGCCAGGGCGTGGGATTAAAGGTGCTGTCTAATTTTTGTGAGGATAAGTTCTGATGCTGCGCAATAGAGTAATACCTATAGTCCTTTTAGATGGGTATTCAGTCGTTAAGACTATACAGTTTGATATAAGGAGAAATCTGGGAAATCCTATTGTGGTCTCCAGGATATACGAAAGCAGAAATGTGGATGAGCTGATTTTGCTTGATATAGATGCGTCCAGAGAAAACAGGTCTATAGACCTGCATACAGTAGAAGCAGTGTCCTGCGAGTGTTTTATGCCGCTTACCATAGGAGGCGGGCTAAAGACGTGCCAGGACATAGAAAACGCGCTTAAGGCAGGAGCTGATAAGGTATCTTTAAATTCCATTATTTTTGAAAACCCTTATTTTTTAAAAGAGGCAGTGTCAGTATTCGGTAGCCAGTGCATAGTTGCTTCCATAGATATTAAGAAAGATAATTCAGGGGAATACGTTTTATTTTCTAATTCTGGGAAAGATATAAAATTTTCTCTAGAAGAATGCCTGAGCCTTTTGATTGATTCCAAGGTAGGAGAAGTTCTGCTCAATAATGTGGATCTTGACGGCATGATGACAGGTTATGACCTTGACCTGATAAAATATGTGTCGTCCAGGGTAAATACCCCTGTTATAGCAGCAGGCGGGGCTTCCAAGCCCGAAGATTGCGTCAAGGCTGTGAAGGCCGGGGCTTCGGCAGTAGCTGTTGCCAGTATATTCCATTTTACAAGCATCACTCCAAGGATATGCAAAGAGGCCATGGCAAATGCCGGGATCCCTACAAGGATATAGATATGAAAATAAGCGTTTTAACAGAAGGCGGAAGGCATATAGGTTTTGGTCATGTGACAAGGTGCATAGCCCTGTCTAAGGCATTTGAAGAGAAAAAGGCGATCATAAATTTTATTATTAATTCTGATAATAGCGTCAGGATATTTTTTAAAAACAGGGCTTTTAAAAAACTGGACTGGGCAAGGCATTATAAAACTACCTTAAGGCTGGTAAAGGGAACTGATTTTATAATCATAGACTCTTACCTGGCGGCTAGGGATTTTTATAATAAAATATACAGGGATGCCAATAATTCTACCTTGATTATCATAGATGATTATAATAGGATCCCGTATCCCGGAGGCATTGTGATCAATCCTTCTGTTTACGGAGACAGGATCAGATATCCTGATAATAAGGATATTGCTTATTTATTGGGAGAGAAATATATTATTTTAAGAAAAGAGTTCTGGCATGCTAAGCCGGCAATAATACATAAACACGTAAAAAATATACTAGTGACTTTTGGAGGGATGAGAGTTTCTGATATTAATAAAAAAGTGGTTTCATATTTGAAAGATAAATTTAAACACAATATCTATACTGCTTGCAGGTCAAAGAACCCTATCTCTTCAAAGGACATGCTTAAACTGATGGTAAAATCGGATATATGCGTATCAGCAGGGGGCCAGACAACTTATGAGTTAGCCAGATTAAGCGTCCCTACCATAGGCATCTGTTTCTCAGATAACCAGGAACGTAATTTAAAGGCCTGGGATGAAATCGGTTTTGTGAAATATATAGGCTGGCGCAGTGATCCTAGATTATTAGAAAAATTGGGCAAGGCAATAATGATATTGGAAGACAGTAAAACAAGGAAAGATGCGAGCCAGAATGCCAGACATAAGGTAGACGGCATGGGTGTCTTTAGGATTAGGGACAGGGCGTTAGCAATGAGATTACAATTTGCAAATATCTTAAAGACAAAACCTAAGACGCAGGATAGGGCAAGATTATGGAGAAATAAATTGAGCATAAGGAAACACATGCTTTCAACTCATATTATAAGCAAAGAAGAGCATAAGAAGTGGTTAGCAATGTTGGGCAGGAAAAAGAATGCGAAGGCATGGGTTATTTTTTTAGGCCAAAACGCCTTGGGCCTGGTCAGTCTGCGGGATATAGACATGAATAGGTTTTCAGCGGATTGGGGATTTTATATAGGGGAGGATGCTTATAGGGGGATAGGGCTAGGTAGCAGAATCCTATCCAGGTTGTTATTCATGGCTTTTGAAGAAACAAAGCTCAAGTTCTTAAAAACAGATGTCTTGGCTGAAAATTTCAGGGCATTGAATCTTTACAGGAAATTCGGGTTCAAAAAAAGCGGTAAAAAGATATTTAGCACCTCGGACTTGAGGAATCTTTTTGGCGTGGAAAATTCCAACACTCTCAACAAACAAATCAGGGGGCTTATAAGTGCGAACGTGATCACCAGAATTTCAAAGGGGTATTATTATCTTGCCTCAAATAAACCTTCCGATTTCGAACTGGCCAATGTGCTCTACAGGCCTTCGTAT
>JAHJGB010000037.1 GCA_018824725.1 Candidatus Omnitrophota bacterium | reverse complement strand
TTATTACATTTTTAATCGCTGACAATGAGATAAAAAAGCATAATTATTATTCCCACATCGTAGAGACCCGCATTGAAGAGATAAAAGAAAATATAAATGTCCTTGAGGACGAGCACGCTAAGCATAAAAAAGAATCTGTCTCTCTGGAGAAAAAAGAAACCAGGTACAGTGCGCTTAAAGACGTTGTAGCTGTCCTGAACTCCACCCTGGTCATGGATAATGTTACAAAAAATATAATGGACAATGCCTTTAATATCGTGGGTAAATCAGACTCAGGGCTTTTATTCCTGGTGGATACCAGAAAGCAGGAATTGCACCTTGCGCTTTCCAGAAACATGGCAAATCCGGAAAAGATAAAAACAAAAAAAGGCGACACGCTGGACGACTGGGTATTTAAACAGCGCCAGGCTCTTTTAGTGGAAGATATAAGAAAGGATTTCAGGTTCAGCGAGGACGAGCTCACCAGCCCATACGAGAGAAATTTCCGCTCTGTCATCTCGTGCCCTTTGATGGAAGGCAATAAAGCCATAGGCATATTGAGGCTGGAAAATCTCAGGCCCTATAACTATACTACTGAAGACCTGAGGCTTCTGGATATCATATGCGATATAGGAGCGGTAAGCCTGCAGAATTCCATGCTTTATAAACAGACCATGGACCTGGCTATCAGGGACGGGCTTACAGGCTTATTCCTGAGGAGATATTTTCTGGACAGGCTCAAGGAAGAGCTGTCCCGCTCGCTCAGGAATAATACCAGCTGTTCGTTTCTTATGATGGATATAGATAATTTTAAAAATTATAACGATGAATACGGCCACACAGCAGGCGACATGGTGCTCAAGGCTATTTCCAAGACACTTTTGAATTTTACAGATTCAGGCATAGCGTGCCGTTATGGAGGAGAGGAATTTGCCATGCTTCTGCCTGACGCCTCTAAAAAAGACGCGCTCCGCACAGCTGATAATATCAGAAAGGCCCTGAAAAAAGAAGACATAGAGCTGCGCAGGGTAAAAACCCACGTCACGATTTCTATCGGCGTTGCCGGTTTTCCTGAAGACGCTAAAGTGCAGGATGAGCTGATTATGAAGGCTGACGATCGGCTCTATAAAGCCAAGCGCGAAGGAAGAGATAAGGTGGTATCATCATGAACCCACTGGTTTATTTCATAGTTTATCTGACGATCCTTGTTTTAAGCTACAAGGTGAAGCTCGCCTGGTCATTGGCCGCGTCCGGATTTATAAGCGTGGTTATTTTTATATTCGAAATAAAGCACATTTCCTACGAGACAATTGTTTTTATCCTGTTTTTCAACGCCATACCTTTTATTGCTGAAAAATTCAAAACTAATTTCAGCGCCTATAAATTCCGTATGCGTACAGAGCTCGAATCAACCAGGGCCAGTTACGACAATCTGCTCACAGCTGATAAGAAACAGCTCGAATCAAACCTTGAGATAGAGAGAAAGATGCAACAGGTCTCGTCTTTATATGAGATCTCGAAGGATATGTCATCCTGCCTGAGTTTTGAAGATATATTTAATATTTTTTCTTCAGCGCTTAAAAGATCTTTCAGGTTCAGGCTCGCGAGGCTGGTTCTTTTAAAAAGCCCGAATGAGATCATAGATTCTGTTTATGAGATAGAGCTGGGCCGCTCTTACGCCAAAGTCGCGCCTGATAATTTTGACAGGGAGCTTGTAAGTATCATTTTAGAGGAGCAGAAGGAAATTCTGCTTACTCGTCAGGAGAATCCGCAGTTTTTAAGAAGGCTCTCTGTTGTAAAAAATTTTGACACCCTGATAGCCATACCGCTTATATCAGAAGAAAGAATAGCAGGTGTTTTGTATATTGAAAATATTTCCAGGATGTATTTTGAAAACTTCCTTATCCTTGCCGGGCAGTTTGCTATACAGCTCCAAAAAGTCATCCTTTATAAAAAGGTTCAGGACATGGCTATCACTGATTCGCTCACAGAGGTTTCTACGAGGCGCTATTTTTTGGAGAGATTCAGGGAGGAAATCCGCAGATCCATGCGCAGAAAAGTAAGTTTGTCTTTTCTTATGATCGACCTGGACTATTTTAAAGAGAAAAACGATAAATTCGGCCATCTTGTGGGCGATGTCATCCTGAAAGAAATCGCAGCCATCCTTAAATCAAACCTCCGCGAGATTGATATTATCGGTAGATACGGAGGAGAAGAATTCGGCGTAGTCCTGTCAGGGATTGCCAGGGAAGGCGCTTTTCAGGTAGCAGAACGTCTCCGCTCAAGCATCGAGCACTCTATATTTAAAGCATACGATGAAAAGGTCTCCAGCACTATCAGTATAGGTATAAGCGTTTTTCCTGAAGACGGGGTTGAAGAAAATGCCCTTATTGAGTCCGCAGATAAAGCCCTCTACAAAGCCAAAGAAAAAGGCCGCAACCGCGTTTGCTGACTATTGGAGAGGACTGATGGGAGTCCGGCTCCCATCAGTCTATCAGTCCTATTGATGGGAGCCGGACTCCCATCAGTTAGCGGCATTCTGCAAAAACTATTTGCATTCCCCCCTAAATTATTGTAATATGATTACCTATGTATACTATAGGCGTTGACCTTGGCGCGACATTCGTGAAGATGGGCATTGTGGATAATAAGGGTAGAGTCTATTCCAGGCGTAAGATCGATACGCCTAAAGGCGCAAAAAAGGCCCTCCTTATAGATGCTATTATATACAATATAAGAGATATTATAAAAAAGTCAGGCAAAAAGATTCGCGGGGTTGGAATAGGCGTGCCAGGTCCTGTGGATTCCAAAAAAGGCATTGTTCATTATTTCCCCAATATAAAAGGCTGGAAAGAAGTCCCGCTGAAAGCTATATTACAGAAGAGGCTTGGCATGCGCGTTGAACTGGATAATGATGTGAATGCCATGACGCTCGGAGAGTTTGTATTCGGCGCAGGCAGGGGATGCGATAATCTAGTCTGTATTACGCTCGGGACAGGAGTGGGCGGAGGTATTATTATCGGCGGCAAGCTTTATAGAGGTGGCTCCATGACTGCAGGCGAAATAGGCCATATGCCTATAAATGAAGCTGGGCCTAAATGTAACTGCAGGGGCATTGCCTGCCTTGAAAGATATGTAGGTAATAAATATATACTTGAAAGGGCTAAGAAAGTTTTTGGTAACAGCATTACTCTTGAGAGATTGAGCGCATTAGCCCGCTCAGGGAATAAAAAAGCCATCGCCATCTGGAAAGATTCCGCTGAAAAATTAAGCGTGGCTATTATAGGCGTTGTCAATTTATTAAATCCTGATAAAATAGTGATTGGCGGCGGAGTGAGCAATGCGGGCTCGCTTATTTTAACCCCGCTCAAAAAAGAAATAAAATCCCGCGCCATGAAAGACCAGGGCAAGCACGTAAAAATAGTTTTGGCAAAGCTTGGCCGAGACGCCGGCATCATCGGCTCCTCACTCCTGACAATGTTGAAATGTATAGTTTATAGCGTGTTATTGGCGATGATTTTGAACTGCGGCGTGGCTTTTGCAGAGGACGGGACTGGTTCCGGCAAGCCTATTGAAGTAAACGGCGACCAGGTGGAATTTTTTCCTAAAGAGAAAAAGATTATCGGTAAAGGCAATGTCACCATAGACTACGAAGGCATAAAGCTCACCTGCGACAGGATTACTGTTTATTCTGAAACCAAAGACAGTGAGGCAGAAGGTAACGTAGTTTTACAGACAGCCGGGTCTGAATTAAAAGGCGAGAAGATCACCTATAATTTCGGCACGAAAGTCGGGGCTATTCTGAAAGCCAGGGCCAAGTCAGGGGAATGGTATATATTCGGAGATAAAATAGAGCTTTTGTCAAATGCTACCTACAGGGTCATAGACGGATATCTTACAAGCTGCGGCCTCCACAAGCCTCATTATAAAATAGTAGCCAAGACTGTTACGATTGATTCTTTGAATAATAAGGTATCTGCAAAAGACGTTACTGTTAAAGTCGGTAATACACCCATAGCATATTTACCCAAATATCATTTTAATATGAAAACAGAAGGCTGGCCTACTGTAAATGTAATCCCAGGTAAAAAGAGCAAGTGGGGAGTTTTTGCGTTAAATAGCTACAGGTACGAAATGGATGATAAAAACGCGCTTACTTTCAGGGTTGACGAAAGAAGCAAGTGGGGCCTGGCAGAAGGCGTTGATTATAAATACGCCTTGAATGGTTTCGGCGAAGGCCTATTGAGGACTTACTATACAAACCAGCGCGATGTGGATAGAAATGAGGTTGAAAAAGGCGAACAGCAGCGTTATAGAATCCAGGCGCGCCACCGCTGGGATATAAATGATCATGCCATGGCTATCATGGAGTATCATCGCATGAGCGATACCACCATGACAAAGGACTATTTTTACCGCGAAGAGTATGAGAGGGAGTCATCTCCAGAGTCCTATATATACGTGTTAGATAGACAGCCTGAATATTCTTTGAGCTTTTTAGGCCGAAAAAGAACAAATCATTTTCAGACAGTTACTGAAAGGCTTCCCGAGCTGAGGTTTGACCTTAAAGACCAGAAACTTTTTGACTCGCCTATATATTTTAAAACAGACACGACATTCACGAATCTTAATCAAAAAACCAGCGCCAATGCCGATGATTTAAATGTCACAAGATTTGATGTATATAATAAATTGTCCGCTCCTCTTAAGCTTCTGGATTTCATAAGCGTGTCTCCGTTTGTGGGCATGAGAGATACGTTTTTTACTAGAGAACTGAATGACGATAAAGATGAGTTCAGGACTGCTTTTTATACCGGCATAGACCTGAGCACGAAATTCACGAGAGTCTACGAAGCCTCAGGCAAATTCATGGGAGTGGATTTCAATAAGCTTCATCATATCATTACACCTACCGTAGAATACAGGTATATCCACCAGCCTTCGGTTGACTACACAAAACTCGAACAGTTTGACGATATAGATGCTATTGACCAAAAGAGCGTTTTCACCCTTGGATTTGAAAACAGGCTCCAGACTAAGCGTAAGATCGGAGAAAGCCTGAAAACAGTTGACCTCGGGTATCTATTGATAACAAGCGATTATCTTTATAAGCCTGAGGCCAGAGGCAGCCAGTTTTCAAATGTAAGGGGCGACCTGGAACTCACTCCTTTTAATTGGCTGAGGTTTGAATCAGATACCCGCTACGACCCTGATACCAGAGATTTCCAGACCTGGAATACGGATTTATACATTAATAAAAATGAAGATTGGCAGCTTGGCTTTGGATCCAGGTATGAGCAGAATAAAATAAGCGAGCTCACTTCAGAGTTATTTTATAGGCTTAATAATGAATGGTCTTTCAGGACTCTTGGCAGGTATGATCTAAAAGAGATAGAGGATAGCGGCCGTAAATATACAAACGAATTCAAAAATAAGGAACTCGGTGTTATAAAAGATTTACATTGTTGGCTGGCTGAGGCCAGCATCAGTTCCGGCAGAGACAGCGGCACAACTTTGTGGTTTGTGATGAAGCTTAAGGCGTCGCCTAAAGTGCCTTTTGATTTCAAAGACTACTACCCACACCCTAAATAGGAGTTAAAATGAATATTGCAATCATCGGCGCAGGCTACG
>JAHJGB010000036.1 GCA_018824725.1 Candidatus Omnitrophota bacterium | reverse complement strand
AGAAAAGATCAAACGTACGGTTTATTGCATAATCTATCCTGGCATCAGCCATGTCTATTTTATTGATTACAACTATTGCCTTATGCCCCAATTCCAGGGCTTTTCTTAGCACAAATCTGGTCTGTGGCATAGGTCCGTCCTTGGCATCCACCAAAAGCAAAACCCCGTCTACCATTCTTAAAGTCCGCTCAACCTCTCCTCCGAAATCAGCGTGTCCGGGCGTGTCTACTATATTGATCTTTGTGTCTTTATAAATAACACTGGCATTCTTAGCCTTGATAGTAATGCCGCGTTCGCGTTCCAAATCCATGGAATCCATGATACACTCACCCATTTCTTCAATGTTGCGGTCTACGTGAGTCTGGCGCAGTATACTATCTACAAGCGTGGTCTTTCCATGGTCAACGTGCGCAATGATAGCTATATTTCTGATATTTGTTTTTTCTGCCATAAATTTTCTCTGATTATTTAAGACTACAGAATGTCATATGATACTACTTTAGTATAAGATAAGCAAGCCTTATATTTATAACACTGATGGAAGCCCGACTCCCATCATAGCTATGATGGGAGTCGGGCTTCCATCATGCGCTAAGCAGCTGACGGGCGTTTAGAAAAAATATGCGTTCTTTGAGATTTTCTGATATATCCAGGTTATTCAGAAAATCTATGTCTTTTTTCTGGTCTACAATAGGAAAATCCGTTCCGAAAAGAAGCCGGTCTTCAGGATGAGCCAATAGCATTGACTTTATTTCTTCTATCGGAAGAAAATGAAAAAAGAAAGATGTATCCAGGTATATATCTTTGCCGAGCAAATATTTTTTCACTTCATCCCATAATTCAAATCCTCCGAAATGGGCTGCTATGATTTTAAGTTCCGGGAATTTTTTCATGAGCTTTGACATCCGCTCAGGCGAAGACCTCACGAGCATAGTTCCGGAAAGTTCTTTTCCGCAATGGAATATGAGCGGCAATTTAAACTTCTGCATCTCTTCATACCATGGAAGAACTTTTTCATCGTCTATATAAAAATCCTGAAACTCGGGCTGTAGCTTTACGCCGTCGCCGCTATCCTTGATTTTTTTAAGCTCTTCTTTCCAGTCTTTATATTCAGGATGAAGCGCGCAGAAAACCTTTATCCGCTTACTCCTGATACTGAAAAGCCATTCATTTATAGGCGGGACCTGTTCAGGTTTTGTGGCAACTCCGCACACAGCGCTTATATCAATATTATTCTTATCCATGTAGGCGAGCAGGGTCTTTAAGGTAGGGTCCCCTACGAGTTTCACTCCGAAAACTTTTTCGAGATTCTCTCTTGCCCTCTGGGAAACCTTTTCAGGCCAGGCATGGGTGTGAATATCAATTATCATAGAAATATCTTTACCGGCCTTTACGATGGAAGTCCGACTCCCATCATAAATAGTAACACATATCACGATGGGAGTCGGACTTCCATCGTACAACTACTCTAAAACTTTCTTTATCCAAAATGCGTCTTTTTATCAGATTCAACTTTGGTAATCCTTTAAAATCTCTAATTGCGACATGTCATGCAGCACTATCTCAGGATAAGCTTTATAGTTTTTTATTACACCATAAACCCTGACTATTTTACCTTTAAAATATTTATCAGGCGAGCGGGCCATATCTTTAAGCCCCGGAGATATATTATTCCTATATATGACTACTTTAAAATTATCTTTAAACTTTAATATCAATAATTTCTCTGTCAGGTGGGTATCTGTCACCCGGGCCTCTATCATCCTCACCCTGCCTATGTTATCTTTTGCCTCGGATGTGGAAATTTTATTTTCCTCCAGATCAACCCACAGGCCTGTTTTATTATCCCGTGCTTCTCTCTGGGCGTCCAGAAACCTTTGAGAGTATTTCACATTCGGAGGATATGTGTATATCATGGCAAGGCCTTGCCTGACCATTTCGATATTAACCATCTTGTCTTCTATGTATACATAAGCAAGAAGGCGCTTATATTTATCCTTTTTTTGAACGTCAAATTCTAACCTTACAGATTTGCCCTCGACTAATTTTCTATTAAAATCCTTGGCCTTTTCAGCAAAAGGCATTGGCTTATAAACCCAATAGGAGTTTTCTTTCTCTCTTATCTCAGGCGTATCTATGCCGATATACCTGACTGTTTCTCCGTTAGACAGTTCTATAGTGTCGCCGTCTACAACGCGGCTTACATTATAGTAACCATGCGCGCTGCTATTAAATTGTATTGTTGAATTTGTATGCCTGGAAAAGTTTATAATTAAAGAAGCGATAAGGATTGCTATGAGGGAAACAGCGTATTTTATCTGGCGCTTCATGCTATTATTCTAAAGCAAGTGGGTTATAATTATACTTTGCGAATATGGTATAGGCTGTGCCTGCTGTTGAACCTGTCTTTGTCCCATGGGCGACCCTCCACCCATGCCCAGTATCCACATCATCCTGTGTTGCGTAAGGAAGACAGCCCTGGCCCTGGCCCACCCTGGAAGGGCTGGATATAACCATCTTTTCTATTTCGGAAAGATAAAAATCAGCTTTTTTATTGTAATATTCCGCTTTATTAAAGTCACTGTTCTGCTTATAATAATCAGCCATTATCCTGAACGAAACCACCATCTGGCTCGTCCATTCAGTGGAAACAATCCCGCCTCTTGCCAGATGTTCATATTTACCGAAATCAAATCCGGAAACCTTTGTCTTTTTTCCGTCCTGCATTATGTAATCCACCGTGACCATGCAGTTTGTCTCTGCAAAATCCAGTATCTGGTCCGGGTCCATGCCGGATTCTTTTAAAAGTTTCGGCCCTATGGCTGCGATAGCCCACGCAAATGTGTCCGTAGCAATAGTAGCATCCCCTTTGCCCCTGTTCATCCTGGATTCAAGCCTGTTAAAAGAATTTTTCTTTATCCACCCAAATGTCCTGGCCTGCGCCTCCAGGTACTTCTCTTCTTCTGTGATCCTGTAAAGCATGCCAAACAAAGCGTAAGCGTCAAGATTATGCTCTGTGCCGAACCATTCAAATTTAGGCCCGCCTCTTATGCCAAAATCCTTATCCCGCTTCTGCAGGGCTATAAGCCACCCGGCAATGTCCTCTGCTACTGAGAGATATGCCTCATCTTTAAACTTCTTGGTGTACTGGGCTATGGCTATAGCTAGCCACACATTAGGCCCGCTGTGGACATTATATTCTATTACGCTTCCTGTCTGAGCATCATAGGCATTCGCAAAAGAGCCTTCTGATTTCTGAGCCTTGTATTTATAAAAATCCAGGATCTCTTTTGCGTCCTGACGATCTCCCATTAAAGCAAAACACTGAGAGGCAAGAGACTGGTCATAAGTGAAAGCCCATTCTTCCAGGTTCTTATCGCCTTCGTAACTCATTACAAGGCCTGTGCGCCTCGATTGATGGTTTTTCAGCCACTGATACATGCCGGATATATTTTTTTCTTCGATAGGCTTAAGCGAAGACAAAAGGTCCTTCAAATTATCCTCTACAGAAACTCTTTGGTTGGAAAGTTTTGAAATCCTGTTTTTCAGGTATGTATTCTCTTCGCCCAGATTGAACATCTTTCTGTTGAACCTGGCCCTCTGATAGAGGACATGCTTCATAACCGCTTTTGTCTTTTCCTTATCTTCTTTTAAATATGCTATCAGCCTGTCTTTTGCCTTGGCGCCCCCCACAAGCTGCTCAAGGTCCTTGATTTGATTCTTGTATTTTACAATCTTGTCTTCATTCATCACAATCTTACAGCCTACCGCTTCCCGCTCGCTGTCTAGATCCGTGATTTTCTTCTCAAGTTCGGATTTTTTAGTGGAAAGCTGGTTCAGCTCTTCTACAAGTTTTCTATTTTCAAGCTTTGATTTAAATCCCGTGGAATAAAAATAGGCAAGGCCTGATACGAGAAAGAAAACCAAAATTGATATTATGGCCGGAGTTAGTATTACTCTTGTGGCGTGAAAATAAATCCGCTTACTGTCTTTGGGGTCTATCTGTAAAAATGAAAGGCCTATCAGGTATTTATTCGGATAACCTGATTTTACTTTTTCATACCAGGCGATTTTTGCTATTGCCTTTGTTTCAGGCATCGAGAGAGGTATGTGAAGCCTGATGTCCAGTTTGGCCTTACCCTCTTTTATAACCTGTTCAAGGCCCTCTTCTAAATTATTAACCTCAAGGCATATGCCGCCTTTGCCAACGTCCCTTGTAAAACCCTGTTTGATTTCGCTTATAGACCCGGATGTCTCAGGGTTTACAAACTGAAATTCCACAGGGAATATGACATTGAGCCTTATATATTTCCTGTACTCAACGCCTTTAAAATCTTTATTTTTAGGAGAAAAACCCTTGGTTCCCATGTAGTAAAATATTAACAGTAATACTCCATAAAATCAAGAAAAATAGCTGGTTAGGCTTCTTATTTAAGGCTGGATATGGCTATTCTATGCCATTGGGAATATTTTCCAGGACTTGCTCATCTACAAAAATCGGGGCCTTGGCGCGTATGGCTATTGCTATGCTGTCGCTCGGCCTGGCATCCACTTCTTCTATGCGGCTATCCACTGATATGATTAACTTTGCAAAAAATGTGTTATTTTCCAACTTATTGATTACTATTTTATCTATCTTCGCTCCCAGCTGGGTTATTGCGTTATAAAACAAATCATGCGTCATGGGCCTGGGAGGGTTTACCCCGCTTATCTTCATCTTGATAGAAGTGACTTCCATTATCCCTATCACAATAGGCAGTATACGCTCCCCCTGTTTCTCTTTGAGCACAATGACCTGCTCGCCCCTGTTCTCGTCTATCCGTATCTTGTTCAATTCCATCTCTACTATAGCCATAGTAAGAAAAAGATTATCACACGAACCCTGTCTTGTCAAGCCACCCTAATTGATGGAAGCCCGACTCCCATCAATTTATTGATGGGAGTCGGGCTTCCATCAATTGTCAGACAATATCTTTATAAGCCGGTTTAATGTTTTTTCCACGCAAGGGCTTAGGCCCTGACCGAATTTATTTGATCGGGGCTTTATGCCTAATACATAAATAGCTGCGCCTGTGGATTCTTTAAGGTATCCTATCAATAGTTTTGGGGAAACATCATGCGTTGAAATCTTTCCGGAACCAAGATCTTCCCCTGAAAAAATCTTTATATCTCCGGGCTCCCCCTCAAAATATACAGCATCCACAATAACAATGGTATCAGGTTTTAATCTTGCTATAACCCCTGTCTGGTTTTCAGGCACAACTCCTGCATCTATAACATCATAAGGGACTTTGCCTTTTAACATCTTGGCAAGGCATGGCCCTAGTCCGTCATCCCCGCGCTCAATATTCCCAATGCAAAGTATGCAAACCTTGCCTTTTAATATATCTTTCAAATTTATCATAAAGCGCGGAAAATTAGGTATTAAGCGTTACTTCTCTGCGGCATTTTGGACAGAGCACTTTAATCCTATCCTGGCGAGTAAGATCTTCTGATTTTTGGATACCGAGATATGCTAATTTAAGCTCTTTTAAAGCGGATAGATAAGACGTGGGGCTTGAATATGCCAGAGGCCCTAATTTTTTCGCTACCCAGGCCAGGTGGTCTTTTGCTCCTATCACGCAGCCACAGCCTTCGCATAAAGCCAATTCTTTTTCAACTGATTCTATTGCCTGACTTCTGTCAAATATGGCTAGGTCAAATTTATTGGAAAGCTTTATGCCTTCCTGGGTAATACACGCTGCCTGGCATTGCCCGCAGAATATACAGGAATCATAACGCAATTCTAATTTTCTAACCGGTGTCTCCGCATCCGGAATATCCTTTACCTCTATACAGCCTGTCGGACAAACCTCTGCGCATGCCTTACAGCCTACGCACCCGTCTTTAGAATACTCGGGTTTTCCCCTGAAGCGTTTTTCAGGTACGTGCGGCTCAAACGGGAATTTAGACGTATACGGCCCTTTTATTAATGCCCTGATTGCTTCTATTAATTCTCTTAATTTTGGATACCGCATGCTTTGTTTTGGCAGACTAAAGTCTGCCCTACAATATTATCGCAAAGGCTTTCATAAGAAGGCAGGTTAAAACCTGCCTATTCTCGGCCTTTGCCTTTAATTTCCATCTTCTCCATATTTATCCACTACACTCTTAGGCCAGAGCTTTACGCCTGACTTATGGGCGCCTCTTGCAAGCGCGTGCGCGGCAACAGGCGAAGTAAGAAGTAAAAATATTGCCACCAGAATTGCTTTTACCCCTGTCGTGCCTAATCCCTTTAATACAAACGTGCCTAAAAGAATGCTACATGTGCCCAAGGTAACGCATTTGGTTGTAGCCTGCAGCCTGTTATATACATCAGGAAGCCTGAGTAAACCAATACACCCGAATACATCAAACCCAAGCCCGACTACAATAAACATATATCCTATTATCTGCTGCATAATTTTTCCTTCCGCGTAGTTCTGCGTCTGTTCCGAGCAAAGCGAGAAACAGCTTCCGCGTAAGTTCCGCGATTATTCATCAAATCCTCTTCCTTCCAGATATTTGGCCAATGCAAGGGCTCCGATAAAACTCTGCAAAGCCCATGCAATCGCTATATCCAAATACCAGTCTCTTCCTGTAGATATGCTGAGAATCGCGCAAAAACCTACTATTAAAATCCCAAGCGTATCTATCGCCACTGCCCTGTCAGCCGGAGTCGGGCCAGCCATGACCCTGAAGAGGCACATGGCAAAGCAAAGCATGAGAATGAAAAAACAATGCGCCAGAAACCCAGACTGCCAGCTCAATAAAGACGGTATAGGATATAACATTACAAACAATAAACTGGCTGCAAGAACGCCGAAACCCATTAACCATCTGAAATTTTTCATAAATGTCACTCGAATATCTTTTTTAGAATTTTTTCAAAAGGCCTCACAATCAATTCCGTAGCCTTATCTGTGTCCTGAGTCTTTACATCAATCCAGTGAATATAAAGTACGCCCTTTTCACCGTCTATATCCACACAAAGTGTCCCGGGAGTAAGCGTTATAGAATTCGCCAGAAAAGTCAGCCCCGTGTCGGATTTTAAAGTAGTCTTCACTTTCACGATGCCGGGATTAATCGGCAATTTCGGATTTAAAACCCTTAACGCCACATCTATATTTGCCTTCAGGCATGACCACAAAAACATAGGCACATAATAACAAAACCAGATATACCTGGTTATATGTCCGAAATGATGGGGCCTGCGGCTGAACAAATCGCCCGTAATAAAGGCCACAAAGGCCGCGACTATCAGGCCTACTACTAAATGCTGGAAATCTAAAGGCCATGTCAGAAGCGACCATACTATAAAACCAACGATAAACAAAACTAATTTACTTTTCATCCTTCGACGCGCTCCTCATTCCATTCGTCGCTTGCTCAGGATGACCCTGAGCGAAGTCGAACGGGTCATTGTCTCGACGCTGCCTCCAATACTACACCAGCGTAACTCGTGCCTTTTAACACCACGCTTGCCGCATCATCCAGAAAAAATCTCAAAGATGGCAAAAGCATAAGGCCCCCCAATACGCATATAATAGCTAGGCAAACGACAGAAAACAACATTGCAAAAGGCGCCTCTTTGATATTTTTTAATTTATCTTTTATCTCTCCGAGAAAAACAAATTTCTGCACCTTCATAAAAGTAACTAAGGTCAAAATGCTGCCTATCACCGCACAAATCGCATACCCGGTAAATCCCTTCTGCAGGCAGGCTATAATAATTATAGCCTTACTGAAAAATCCGTTGAAAGGCGGTATGCCTGCAATGGCCATAGAGGCGATCAAGTTAGTCTTTGCAGTCACAGGCATCAGCTTACCGAGGCCCCCTGTTTCTTTTAAATCCCTGGTGCCGGTTGCGTAATCCACCGACCCTGAATTCAAGAAAAGTAATGACTTGAAAACAGAATGGTTAAATAAATGAAATAAACCGCCCAGCACTCCGAGAGGTGTTCCCAGGCCAATGCCTAAAACCACATAACCAACCTGACTGATAGAAGAATACGCTAACAATCTCTTTAAATCCCATTGTGACAGCGCAAGCACAACTCCTACTATCATAGAGACAGCTCCTAAAAACATCAAGACTGTTAGGTAGCCTTGAGTGGAACCTATTATATTAAAGAAAATTCTGATAAGAGAATAAATACCAAGCGTCTTGATTAAAATACCTGAAAGCATGGCTGAGATTGAGGCCGGGGCAGATGGATGAGCGTCAGGAAGCCACGCGTGAAACGGGACAAGCGCGGCTTTCAAACCAAAACCCATTAAAAACAATACCCCTACAAAAGGTATGACCCACGCATTCTGTTTATAAGCCAAAATCCTGGCCATATCCGCCATATTCAAAGTGGATGTAAAGCTGTATAAAAAAGCAATCCCTATAAATATAAAAGCTGAAGCGACTGAGCCCATAATAGCATACTTAAAAGATGCCTCCAGCTCTTCTGCTTCTGTACCGAATGCGACAAGGGCATAACTGGCAATAGAAGCAATCTCAAGGAATATATAAAGATTAAATAAATCGCCTGTTATGATTACCCCATTCATTCCGCAAACCATCAAAGAAAACAATGTGAAAAATTTCGGCTTATCTGTATATTGATTCATATATGACAATGAATACACCGCTACAAAAAACGCGATAAGGTTTACGGTCACAAGCATAAAACTGGACAGGCCGTCCATCACCATGCAAATACCGAATGGAGGCATCCACCCCCCTATTTTGTAAACCAGGATCTTTCCAGGTACGGAGTTAAGCAAGAATCTTGCGTAAACAGAAAATCCCAGAAGCGCAAGGCTGGATATAAAAATAATGACTTCGCTTGAGCGTTTTATAAATCTTCCGACAAGCGAAATCAGAAATGCCGTAGCCAGCGGAATAATAACAAATAAAGGTATAATGTGTATGGCTTTCATTTATCCTTTCAATTTCTTTATCTTGGTGATATCAAAAGTGCCGTATTTCTCGTAAATCCTGATGGCGATAGAAATAACCAGCGCTGTAACCCCAAGGCCTATAACAATAGACGTCAGCACCAGGGCCTGTGGAAGCGGGTCTACCATATTAAATATGTCCTGGTCTTTCGCATCTATAGGCGCCCTTCCATGAAAACGATAACCAATAAGCACAAAAAAGAGATTCATGGCGTATTCCATTATACCGAGCCCGACTATCATCTTTACGAT
Organism: Candidatus Omnitrophota bacterium; assembly: GCA_018824725.1. Lineage (GTDB taxonomy): Bacteria > Omnitrophota > Gorgyraeia > Gorgyraeales > Gorgyraeaceae > UBA10183. Next base: position 191 of record JAHJGB010000036.1, on the reverse strand, counting down.
GTTTCTCTTGCGCAATACGCCGTAAAGCCCGACACAGAATAACATAAGACACATAAGGTAAAGCGTCATAGGTCCTTTTTAGATGATTTTTCCAATATTACTAGCGCCAGAAAGATAGCAAATAATCCTACGCCCACTTTTATGCCTATGGATATATTGCTTAAAGGTATCATCCCTGCGCTAAAGAGATT
>JAHJGB010000035.1 GCA_018824725.1 Candidatus Omnitrophota bacterium | reverse complement strand
ATTTCCTTGTTTTTAACTATCTTGTCTTTCAATGGCATAATAACACCTTTTCTTAAACCCTTCGGGAACATTGTTATCTATCAGTTCTTTCATTCTACCAATATCCATCCCATATCTTTCTTTTAAGCTGATAGAGTATCCATAATAGAAACTTGATAGTAAATTACTGTTAAGAGAATTCTCCAGAGGCCCCATAAATCTTTTTATATATCCGAAGGTCAAATGCCCAAGGGTTAAGCCCAGTCCTTCGTATAAAGCATCCTTATTTGTCCAGTTGCATTTAACTATAGTTTCGATCTTATTCTTAATTACATCTTCCTGATAAACAGCATCATATTTAAAATAGGTTTCTACTATACCCCAATATAAATATCTTTCATTGTTTTTATCTACAGCGTAATTTTTGAGAAAATCAAAAATAACATTTTCTGATGGCATAACATTTTTTGATGGCAATTCGCGAAAGAAATGCCTGGCAATAGCCCGATAAAGATAGGGAAATTCCTCTTTTTGTATATTGTTTTTATGCTGATTTTTTAAATAATCCTCATTTGCCGAGCTTTCAACTAAGCCGCGGCGAATATAGCTCCCATAGATACTCGGAAATCTTTTTATTGAATATTGTAATCTCTCCTGTTTTATTTTATCATCAGGATAAGATCCTATAACCCGTCCCAATTCAAGCAGAAAATAATGCCTGTATTCCATGGGGATCTTTTCTATGAAATCTATATTCTTCATTATTTCATTACGCCTTCTATTCATTAAAGAGAGAGCTATGCCTTCGTAACTATAGTGCTTATATTTAGCCGGAATTCTTTGATCGATAAGCTTGTTTAAAGTTAAAATATCATAACCTTCCATTAAATCACCGGTATTTAGGCCTATTAATAAGTAATAATATGGTTTTTTAAAATCATCTAATTGCGTATCTTTCGCTATTTTATGCAGTAACTTATAAAGAGAACCATGGTCTGCGTTACACATAAAAAGCTGCCACAACATTTCATTATAACGGGTAGCCCTGCAGACTTTAAATATATCCTGTTCTAAAAAACTGCTTACGGGTATTTTATTTCTTAGATACGATAATCGAACAGAATATCCTTTTATCTCTAAAGATGGCATTTTATTTTCAGATACAGAGATTGTATTAGAATAATTTGAAAATCCGATACTTAAAATCCAAATTGCAAATATTAAAGAAATAGCTATTTTTAAAAAGTAACTTTTATCTTTTTTTAAAGGAATAAACTTATTAAAGCAGAGTGCTACAAATGTAAACAGAAATGGATAGATATGAAATAATCTAGAATACAATCCATTTAAAAATAAAGACTCTATTCCTATATTAGAATTAGGCAAAACAGAAGGCCTGCATGGCATATAAATAACGCTCCATATGAATACAAATATAAACGCGTAGCTAATAATAATCCATTCTTTTATGGTGTTCCATTTAATCCTAGGTTTATAAATAAACATGCTTTTAAATATCTGTCTAAAAATATTAATATTCAGTAAAATAATAAAAATAAACGAGCATAGTATAGTTAAATAAAAAACTTTTCCTAAATGCCCTGAAAGCAAAGGTTCTGTTAGGATATATTTAAATGTCCGGATAATTTGATCTATATTTTTAGAAAATATGATCTGAAATAACCCCAAACCATGGATATTTAATCCATTAAAATTATGCGTTGTATTGTATATCAGCCATGGCAAAAATCCAATTATAAGCCCAGATAAAAAAATATAAAAATATCTTTTTAAAATAAATCCTTTGTCAATAATAAACCAGAATAAAATAACAGTGAAAAACATTATTAGATATTCATAATTAAAATAAATTCCAAAACCGCTAATCAGGCCAAAAACAATAAAAAGCAAATTCAGCCTTGGATTTTTTTCTAGATACTTCTTATAGTTGGGTTCATTGATAAATATTTCAAAAAAACAGAATAGCCCTAATACACTAAACAGAATGGATTCGACATGAAAACCTATGGTACGTAAAGAAAAATTAATAAAATCAGGCGAAGAAAAAATAAAAAGAAAACAAAAAACAATAGCTATGGAATAGTTAAAATATTTCTTTAGAAATAGGTAGAAAATTACCATGATTAATATAGAAAATAAAATAGGGACAAGGATGAGGGAGAAAAAATTATCGCCAAAAATAAAGAAAAATAACGAAGCCATATAACCTGTTACTACCGACCCTCCTTCTGCTGGAAAATAAGGATTGTTAAAAATGCTCCATAAGCTAGCGCCGTCTAAAAGTTCCTTGGCCATCCAGCCGCAATGAAGCCCTTCAAACTGATAAAATAATGCTCCTATATTAAACAGAGCATAGAATCTGGTAAATAATAAGGTTATAAGCAAAAATATAAACATTTTGTTTTTATTTAATACTTAGGGCTACGGTAATTCTTTGTCCGTAAAACAGTTAATCACATTAAGACAGCTTTCTTTGCAGCTATAGATCTGTTTTCTCCTTAGGCCAGCCTCCGGTGAATTCCAAATATTTTTTATACTATCCGTCTTTATATTCCCGATAGCAGGCAAAGAGCCGCATAATAAAACTTCTCCTGTCGGCCTGATATACATAACATAATCGCCTTGGGTGCAAGTCATCCCTTCATATAATTTATCCGGCTGCCTAAAGTAAGCCTTAAACACCTCAAATTGCCTTACAGAATTTGATATCCTGTATCCCTTATTCTTACGGGCTATTAATTGATCGATCACGGAATTAAGCTGTATTTTATCTTTAGGCCAAAGGTAACTGAATTCATCTTTTTCATACCATTGTTCATCTTTTAGCGTTGCAATTGGCTGAGATATTGCTTGAAAATATATTGAGCTGATATTATTATTACTTTCTACCCAATCAGCAATCTCCACTATATCATGTAAATTAGAGCCCATAATAATTGTAAGTATCGCTATGCCTTTAGCATCCTCCTTGGTTAAATAATTAATTGCCTGAATTGCATGCTTATAGGCTCCTTTTATCCCTCTCAAGAAATCATGCGTATCTTCATTTAAACTATCTAAAGAGATACTTATACCTTCAACTCCGGAGCGCACTATTTTACCTGCGATGGCCTCATCTATTAGAAATCCATTTGTAACAATAAAAGTCCTAAACCCCCTCTTGTTTGCAAATTCTAAAAGATCCAGGAATCCTTGTTTTAACAAAGGTTCTCCTCCGGCAAAATGTAATCTGATATGACTGCCTCCGAGTTCTTCAAGAGAAACTATAAAATCTTTCCATTCACTTATCGACAATTCATCCTTGTTCTTTGAGGTTTCCCAAAATCTACACATCTTGCACTTAAACATGCAGTTCTCAGTAATTCCTATATCACAAAAAATAGGAGTTTTATTTTCCACAATCAATAATCTCTTCTTTAAAAAAACAGTTGACCTTGTTGTTACAATTTTTATTGCAAAGCTGCATTTCATGTTGCCTGTCTTTAGCCGTTTTGGATAACAAAATCTCTTCTATGCTATGTTCCCTGATATTGCCAATGTTTTGAAGCATCCCGCAGAAGAACACCTGGCCCAGCCAATTTATAATCAATGAAGAATCATCCATAGGGCAGGACGTCTTCTTTATAAATTCAAGCGGGTTCCTAAAATACATCTTAAAGGCTTTTAATTGAGCAGGAGAATTGCTTATCTTGTAATTCCCTTTTATTTTTAAATCTATGAGTTGATCTAAAACATATTCTACTTTTTTAATATCATTGGGCCAAAGTTCATTGAATTTATCTTTCTTATACCACTCATCGTCTAAAGGTGTTTCGTATGGTTGTACAACAGCTTGAAATATAACTCCTGATATTCTTTTATCATTTATAACACTATGGGCCAATGGCAATATATCATCCAAATTTATGCTGGAAATTAAACAGTTAATTCCTATAGTGGGTTTCTTTTGCAAAATATCGATATAGTCAATGGCTTTAAGAACGCTGGCATGACTGCCATTTTTACCTCTTAAATAATCATGAACACTCTGACGCAGGCTATCCAATGAAAAGGTAATATGAGATAATCCTGACTCGGATATTTCGTCGGCCATCTTGCCGTCTACTAAAAACCCATTGGAAGTAATTATGGTCTTAAAGCCTTCTTGAACACTGTATTTAACTAAATCCAACGTGCCTTTTTTCAAAAATGGCTCTCCTCCCCCAAAGTGTAATCGCATAGGCTTAATAGTAATAAATTCGCTAAGAGAATTCACCAAGCCTTTCCATTCCTCTATCTCTAGCTCCCCTGAATCTTTTGGGCGCTTCCAGAGATAGCACATTTTGCATCCCAGCATACAACTCGCAGTTAATAACAAATCGCAGCTGATTATCTCTTTTGATAACTTACCTGCTTTTCTGGAATATAATTCGTTCTTTATTTCGTTTCCTTCTTCCTGAAAATAGCAATTCACGATATTGTTACAACTTTTTTGACAATTATACATCGCGGCCCTTGTCTTATTAGCTTCTTCAGAATGCCACATATCATAGATTTTATTCTTTTTTACATTACCAATGGGATCCATAAAACAACATAGGTGCACAAGGCCCAGGGCATTGACATTAAAGATATAATTTCCGAAATTACATTTATAGATACGCGCAAAAGCATCAGGGTTGGTATAATATCTTTTATATATAATCAATTGGGGTATGGGATTCAATATTCGATAGCCGGATAATTTATACTCTATCAATGTGTCAAGTATAGAACAGACTTTCGCGAAGTCTTTAGGCCAAAGGGAACTATGTTCATCTTCCAAATACCACTTTTCTTTAATATTTGTCCGAAATGGCTGTGCCAAGGCCTGGAAAGCTATACCAGTAAATAGGCTATCCTTGTTCACCCATTCAGCAAGAGCTATTATTTCATCGATATTTTGTTCTAATATTATAGTGTGGATATTTAAGTCTCCCTGCTTCCAGTATTTTTTTAGATATTCTATGGCTTTCATTAAACGAGAGTATGCGCCTTTTGTACCGGTCAAAAAATCATGAGTCTCCTCATTTATTCCTTCTAAAGATATGCCTAACCTATGCAAGCCGGCATCAGAGATTTTCTTTGCCATTTCCTCATCGATCAGAGTAGCGTTGGTAGAAATAGCCGGCTGGAGGCCCTGTTCAACGCAGTATCTAACCAGCTCTAAAATCCATTTATTTAATAGCGGCTCGCCTCCTCCTAAATTTATCTCAAACGGTATCTTTGCTATGTCTTTAAGGGACAAAATAAAATCTTTGCATTCTTCAATCGTCAATTTATCATCCAGCCCATATTTCCAAAAATAACATGTTTTACATTTTAAATTGCATTTTTCTGAGATTAATAAATCACAGAATAATGGCTTGGTGATATTAATATTTTTTTCGTGCTCTTTTTTAAGCAGGCTGTAGAATGGCTTGTCTGAATCAAAAGGCTTGTTCATATCTTTTCTTCATCTTCTTTAAAAAAACAATTTACCATATTATTACAATTTACGCTGCAGTTATGCATTTTATCCCTTGCCTGGCTGGCTTTATCAGAGAACCATAGGGTATTTATATCATCCTTCTTTATATTGCCTATAGGATCCATAAAACAACATAGAGAAATATTCCCGGAAGGATCTGTATTAACAACATAATCCCCCAAATAACACGTTGCTTTCCTGGCTCTTTTAGTGGGATCTTCAAAATATGTCTTAAATATCTCGAGTTGAAGCGGAAAATTATGCAATGGATATCCGGAATTTCTTAATTCAATTAATCCATCTAATGCGAAGCGCATCTTGACCATATCTTTAGGCCACAGAAAACTATAAGTGTCGCTTCTATGCCAATCATTATCCAATGGAACAAAAAATGGCTTTGCTATAGCCTGGCAATATACTCCGCTTAGAAATTTTGCATCTTTTACCCATTTAACTAAATCTATGACCTCGGTATAATTCACTCCTGATATAACAGTTATAATACCTATCCTTAGCTCAGGACAGAAGTTATGGAGATTATCAAAAGCCCTCATGACTCTCTTGTGAGCCCCTTCCACCCCTCTTAAAAAATCATGTGTTTTTTCATTAGTACTGTCTAATGATATAAAAATCTCTTTCAGGCCGGAATCTCTTATTTTTTTTGCCACATCCTCATCTATGAGATATGCATTGGATGGCATAAGTGTTTTAAAACCTTTGTCTGTGCCGAACCTTATCAGCTCAAAGATATCCTTTCTCAGCAAAGGCTCCCCTCCGCTGAATACAAGTTCCCGCGGCCCATCCAGCAGGTTTTCAAGAGAACCGATAAAAGATTTCCAAACTTTAGTGGAGGTTTGATAAGGGTTATCGTTTGATTTCCACATCTCGCACATCTTGCATCTGAACATGCAATTAGTTAATAATACTATAGAACAGGAATTTGGTTTTTTAATATTCATTTTCATAATAGCAGTTCACCACGAGTTCGCAGTTCTTTCTGCAGTCATTCATTTGTTTGCGAATACCCCTGGCCTTTTCCGAACGCCAGAGCTCCGCTATATTATCAGTTTTGATATTGCCAAGTTTATCCATAAAAAAACAGATGTAAACATCACCTATGGCATTGACATTTATAGCCTGTTCAGAAATATTACAGCGTTTTGACTTGATAAAATGACCCGGATTTTTGAAATAGACTTTGAATTATTGCAATTGACCAACCGGATTTTCTATTTTATAGCCAGATTTTTTTAGCTCTATAAGTTTATTTAAAACTTCGCCTACCTTAGAATAATCCTGAGGCCATAATTCAGAAAATCCATCTTTTTTAAACCACTCCCAATCAACCTGTGAGCCGAAAGGCCTCATAACAGCCATAAAATAAAGAGAATCCAGATTTTTATTATTTGTTGTCCATTCGCTTAATTCAACTATGTCTTCCAAATTCTTTGCCGATATAACAGTGTTAATGCCTAATTTCAGCTTACCGGCTTTATATTTACTCAGATAGTCTATTGCGCCCATGGCGCGCTGAAAAGAGTCGTCTTTTCCTCTTAAAAAATTATGGACCTCTGGGTTTAAGCTATCTATGGATATATTTAACATGCTTAAGCCGGAATTCGCTATTGCCTTCGCCATTGCATCGTCTATGGTATACGCGCTAGAGGTCATAACAGTCCTAGACCCTTTACTGCTTATATAAGCTATAAGATCCAGTATTCCTTTTTTTATCAAAGATTCCCCTCCGATAATATGTACCTCGATAGGTTCTGATCCAAACCCCTCCAGAGAATCAATAAATCTTTTGCAGTCATTGATGCTGATTTCTTCTTTAGAAGTATTGAGCTGCCACAGATGGCACATCCTGCAGCGTAAAACGCATTGATTGGTTACAGTCAAAAGACATGTCTTTGGTTTCTTAATATCCATGGCCGGTTCACGCTGAAATATAATCTGTTATATTTTCAATTTTGTAAAAACAGTTCACCGCTATATCGCAATCTTTCTTGCATCTGTTTATCTCATCCCTTGCGCTCTCCATTTCTCTGGAAAACCATACCTCAGAGAATTTTTTATCTCTTATGTTTGCAATGGGCGGCATGCAAAAACACATATTTATATCTCCATAAGCGTTTATTTCCGGGGCCAGGTCCCCTCTTGGACATTTTATTTTACTGTCATGTATAAATCTATACGGGTTCCTGAAATATTCTTTAACCAGCCTCAATTGTTCAGGGGGATTGCAGATCTTGTACCCTTTTTCCTTTAATAAGGCTAAGCTTTCCAAGACATCACACGCCTTTTCTATGTCCTGCGGCCAGACATCGCTATTTTTTCTATTTTTAAACCACTCTCTTTCATAGTCATCAGCGTCAAATGGCTGCAGGCATGCGTTGATAAACAAATCGTTTATCTTTTCATTTTTATTTGCCCATTCAGCCAAGTCCAGCGCCTCGTCTAAATTTTTCTCCATAAGCGTCATGGTTATGCCGATACTTAACCTGTTCGACTTATCGTCTCCCCTGTATTTATCCAGTAATTCAATCGCATCCATTACGCGCCGGTAACTGCCTTTAACACCGCGCAGGTAATCATGGGTTTCTTCCTTAAAACCATCCAAAGAAAGAAATATTCCTCTAAGGCCTGATTCAACCAGCCTTATCGCCATCTCATCGTTGATATAATATCCATTTGTGGTAATAGAGCTGTTAAAGCCGCTTTTTTTGATATAAGATATGATCTCCGTCAAATCCTTTCTCAACAACGCCTCTCCGCCTATAAGATGAATAAAAATAGGCTCTTTAGTGACATTTTTTAAGTCATTGACAAAGCCTTTCATCTCTTCTATGGTAAGTTCTTTTCTGTCTATCTGGCGGTCTTTATTTTTCCACATATTGCACATCTTGCACCGAAAATTGCACTGCTTGGAAACCACTAAAAGGCAAAATGCCGGCAATGGGCGCTTTTCAGAATCATTTTTTTTCAGGTTATGCTCTTCCATCTTCGTCCTCATAAAAACAATTGATCATTATGTGGCAGTTTTTGCGGCAATTGTACACATCCTGCCTTATTCTTTTTGTTTCCGGAGAATACCAGATTTTATTTATATCGTCTGTTTTTATATTTCCTATAGGATCTGTCAAGCAGCAGAAAAACATCTTTCCGTACGGATCGACATGAAACTCATAATCTCCAAGATTGCATTTTATTTTCTTTAAAAACTCATTCGGATCCTTGAAATACTCCTTGAAATGCAGGAAATGATTATGGTGGTTTCCTATTTTATACCCGTTCAACCTTAATTCTCTAAGCCTCTCCATGATAGAGCTGGCTTTCCCTGCATCCTGAGGCCACAGAAAACTATTTTTATCTTCCCTGAACCATTCTTTATCCATATCTTCGCAAAAAGGCTGATTTATTGCCTGGAAACTTATCATCTCCAATCTCTTGTCCTCCTGAACCCATTCTGTGAGCTTGAGCAATTCGTCTAAATTACGCTCCATTATGACAGTCAAAATGGAAATCTTTGGGCCGTTGTCCCTCCTAAACCTATGTAGATATTCAATGGCTTTCATTATCCTGGAATAACTGCCATTCACGCCTCTGATATAATCGTGAGTCTGGGGATTCATCCCATCTAATGAGATAGTGATGCTCCCCAGTCCGGAGCTCATAATATCTTCCGCCATTTTTTCATCAATAAGAAAACCGTTTGTTACCATATTTGTCTTATATCCTTCATCAGCAATAAAATTAACTAAATCCAAAACCCCTTCTGTCATCAAGGGTTCTCCGCCTGATAAATGAAATTCAAAATCAGGCCCTACCATGCCGCGCAAAGACCTTACCAGCCTCTTTTTCTCTTCCATGGTAGTTTCCTGGCTCTTATCGCCCTTAATATCCCAGATGTAGCACATCCTACACCTTAACATGCATCGGTAATTAAGCACCCAGCAGCAATACTTTGGTTTACGAATGAGAAAATCTTGATCCATGATCAAAAAGCCTTTAGTCTGCGTAAAGGGACGGTTCGTCCTCTATATAACAACAATTAAGGAGTAAGTGGCAGTTTGTCTTGCACTCATCTACTTTTTTTCTGATTAAATCCGCATCCTGTGAACGCCATAATTCCCTGATGTCGTCTTTTCTTATATTTCCTATAAAATCCTTAAAAAGGCACAGCTGGACAAAACCATAAGCATTGACGCTTATGGCCTTACCGCCAACAATGCATCTGGCCTTATTCACCAATTTCTGCGGATTATTAAAATACGCCTTGTACGCCCTGAGGTGTTCAACTCTATTGCTGACCTTGGAACTATTTTTCCTGCGCCTTATGAGTTCGTCAAGAACACTAAGCACCTTTGATTTATCCTTAGGCCAGAGATACTGATACTCGTCGAGCCAATTATCTGTCAATGGCCCGCTGTAATTAGGCTGGACCACT
>JAHJGB010000004.1 GCA_018824725.1 Candidatus Omnitrophota bacterium | reverse complement strand
CTACGGGGATATAAGCATAATAATAGAAGTAAGAGGAGGAATGCCTCCGCAGGAAGTAGAAAGCATGGTAACCAAGCCCATAGAAGAGGCAGTGTCTACCGTAACGCATCTTGAAAATATCTATTCCACATCAAAGGCAGGCGAATCCAGGATCTGGCTTGAATTTGAACCAGGCATTAATATGGATTTTGCCGCGCTGGAAACAAGAGAAAAATTTTCCAAAATAAAAGATAAACTCCCAAAGGAAATTGAAAAGCCGATATTGGCCCAATATAAAGAGTCTGATACTCCTATAATGATACTTGCGGTTACCAGCAAGGTACATACGGTAGAAACGCTCAGGAGGATTGTAGACGAACAGATCAAGGAGAGGATATTAAGGATAGAAGGCGTGGCAAATGTTGATATATACGGAGGCAGGGAAAGAAAGATTCTTGTTGAGATAGACCAATCAAGGCTTCAGGCGCACCATGTGCCTATCGATTACGTGGTAAGTTCTTTGGGCGCTAATAATTTTAGCCTTCTTTTGGGTGACCTCCCGAGGGGAAAGAATAAATATCTGATAAGGGCCATAGGTATATTTAAGAATATCAAAGATATAGAAAATATCGGCGTCAGCGTAACCCCTCAGGGTTCTGTGATAAAGCTTAAGGATGTGGCTACTGTAAAGGATTCTTTCCTGGAGCCTTCGAGCTATGCCAGGACAGACATAGAGCCTGTTGTCTCAATATATATCCAGAAGGAGTCCACAGCTAACACCATAAAAGTAGTAGGCGGCATAAAAAAAGAACTTAATCAGATCAAGAATATAATAGACAAGAATATTTATATAAAGAACACACTTAACCAGGCAGATGTCATAAATGATGCCATAGACGCTGTCAGGAGCTCTCTTGTAATCGGCGCGTTCCTTGCAGTGCTGATACTTTTATTGACGCTGAGGGATCTGAGGCCTACATTTATAATAGCAGTTACTATTCCGATCTCGGTTATGTTTACATTTATCCTGATGTATTTTCAGAGGCTTTCTCTGAATGTGATGACATTGAGCGGCCTTGCGCTCGGCATAGGCATGCTTATAGATAACTCAATAGTAGTGCTTGATAATGTGGATAAAAAAAGGTCAGGAATTTTGCCTCTCGCGGGCTGGAGAGAAAAGGATAGGAATGCGGTTATAGAAGGAGCATCAGAGATAGGGCTGGCAATAGTCGCTTCCACTGTTACCACTGTCATAGTATTTCTTCCGTTCGTGTTTGTTAATAAAGAAACAAGGATGCTGTGGAGCGGGCTCGCATTTACTGTTACCTACTCTCTTTTGACAAGTTTGTTCGTGGCAATGACGCTGGTGCCCACTCTATTGAGCCAGATGGCGCGTAAACCAATTGAAAAGAAAGAACAAAAGGCGTCAAAAAAGAGCATAGCCAGCAAAATAAAAACTTTATATCGAAAAAGCCTGATCACAGCTCTCAGGTTCAGGTATCTATTGGTCACTGTTGCATTTTTAGCATTAGGAGTTGCTGTATTTTTTGGAATGAGGATAGATAAAGAGTTTATGGTAGAGGCAGAAGAGGGCCGCTTTACAATTTTTGTTGAGCTGGAGCCAGGCGCTAAACTGGATGTTACAGATAAGATGGTAAAGGAACTGGAGGAGAGGCTGGTTCAGATAAAAGAGATAAAGACATTCACGTCCAGGATTGAGCCGTGGTCTTCTAAGATATATGTTAAATTGGTGCCTATTAAAAACAGGTCCAGTTCTACCAAGGAAGTAATGGATGCGATACGCCTGGAAGGAGACGCTGTTGCAAGGCGCTATAAAGGAGGTTTTATATATTTTTCAGAATTAGAAGAAAGCGGGCTTAAAGAACTTACTATGGACCTTTATGGGTATGATTACAAGGTATTAAAAGAGACTGCTATTTCAATAGCGACAAGGCTTGGAAGCATAGACGGCCTTCAGGATATAAGGATGTCCAGGATAAGCGGCAGGCCTGAATGGCTTGTTAAAATAGATAAACAGCAAGCAGGTTCATTTGGATTTACAACCCAGGATGCGGCAGAGACTTTACATGGGGAGATAAGAGGCTTGAGGGCTACGCTTTTTCATACTGAAGCAAGAGAGATAGAGACGGTTACCAGACTGCAAAAAAAATACAGGGAAAAATTGGATGATGTAAGGAGACTTGCTATCTATACTCCCGAGGGCGATCCGGTACTTTTAGAACAGATTGCGGATTTTGTGCCTGATATTGGGATGAGCGAGATTATAAGAAAGAATAAAACAAGGGTTGTGCATATAACAGCTATGGTTTCTAAAGGGTCTTTACAAAAGGCAGTGGATAAAGTAAAGGCCAGCCTGGCTGATATGGAACTACCTAAGGATTATTACTGGAGGGTAGGGGGAGACTATGAGAGGAATATAAGAAATGAAAAAGAGCTGTCAGCGTTTCCTTTTTCTCTTAAGCAGCCGCATGTCCAGATGCCAGGTGTTTTATGGATAACGTTATTATTGGTTTTTATGGTGCTGGCATCTTTGTTTGAATCATTCAGCCAGCCTTTTGTAATACTTTTTTCAGTGCCGCTTGCGATAATAGGAGTGGCCTCAGCCCTTTATATATCGCATAAGCCTATATCAAGAGGGGTTATTATAGGCGCTATAATGCTGGCTGGAATAGTTGTTAATAACGCAATCATTTTAGTCGACAGGATTAATTTTTTAAGGATAAAGGCAAACGGCGGAAAAAAAGACAAGTATCCTGAAATACTGCGCGCAACTATAATGGCCGGCGAAGGCAGGTTCAGGCCGATATTTATGACTACTTCTACGACAATACTTGGCCTTGTGCCAATGGCATTTGATAGAAGCGAATCCGCAAACCTGTGGTCTCCTCTCGCGATAACTGTTATCGGAGGCCTGACGTCTTCTACCATTATGACATTATTTTTAGTTCCAAGTGTTTATATGATATTTGAAGATTTGAACAATGCGGCGCTTACCCCGAAACAATTATTAATATTTATTCAAAGAAAAATATATGGTATAATAAATAGAAAAGCAACGGTTTAAAAAATGCTTAAGGAGATAAAATTATGGATAAAACGCTACGGTCAATACTGTGGATACTGGTAGGATTGGTGGTGTTGAGCAGTCTGAGCACGGCTTGGTTTTTCTTCGCAAAAGAAAAACTCTATAATGAATACACAAATCTGGAAGAACTATTCAAATCTACTATGGATAAGCTGGGCACGGAGCTGGCTGCCGCAACCAGGGAGAAGACAGAATTAAAGTCAAAACTGCAAGCCATAGAAGAGAGGTTTAATGCGCTGGAAGCCAGGCATTCCGGACTTAAGTCTGACCACGAGGCAGCGGTCAGCGAGAGGGATGTATTGAAAAAAGACCTCGCCAGCATTAAAAAAGCAAAATCCTTTCTTGAGAAAAGATTAAGAGAAATGGAATCTGATATGTTTGTGGCTAATCTCTTGAAGCAGAAGGTCGGTTTAGAGGTTGAGATGCAAAGATTAAAGAATGATATAGAGCCGAAAGACATGGAGTTATCCAGGTTGAAGGCCGAGAGCATGGATAAAGATATGAAACTGGCAAAATTACAGGAAGAAAAAAGCGCGATTGAGCAAAAGCTTAAGAATTCCGAGCAGGTGGCGGAAATCATAAGCGCTGATTTTTTAAAGGAAAAGGATCTGAATAAAGATGTCAAGGCCATATCCGAACAGATCGAGACAGAGAACAGCGGGCTTAAATCCAAGATATCCGAGTTTAAGGAAATAGCAAAGGAATATAACGATCTTTTGGCTGAAAAAGAAAACATGAAGGCAAAGATTGTGAGCCTTCAAAGCGACCTGGAGTATAAAAATCAGGAAATAAATAAATTTAAGGTTGCCCTGCAGGAAAATGCGGCAAGTTCCAAGGACATAAGGGCAGAGACCTATCATAGCCCCGAAGAGGTGGATTTACCTCCTATCCGCGCCCAGAAAGTAGCGAAGCTGACATCTCCTTCTTTGGAGCGCGTAGGCGAAACAACAGCCGGATTGAAAGGCAGGATTATCACTATTAACAAAGAACATAATTTTGTTGTTATAGACCTTGGCAGGCAGGACGGCATTGATATAGGAAACAGGTTCAATGTTTACAGGGGAGAGATGTTTCTGGGTTCAGTAGAGATTATACAGGCGCGGGACAGAATCGCTGCGGCTGATATAAAGGATATCAAAGAAGGTTTGGATATAGAAATTAATGATACTGTTGTAAAAAGATGAGCGATGGATCTTCAGAAATTTTTAGCGCTATTAAATTTCAAAAAAAAGGTAAGCACCAAATCCCTCGTTTTATTCACCAGGCAACTTGCTACGCTTATAGCAGCAGGCCTACCTCTGGTAAAATCGCTCAGGACGCTGTATGATCAATTGGAGCCAGGGGCTTTAAAAGGAATTATAAAAATAGTAGCAGATGAAGTCGAGGGCGGCTCCAATTTTTCAGAAGCGCTTTCGCATTTCCCGAAAGTTTTCCCTGATTTTTATGTAAACATGATAAAGGCTGGAGAGCTCGGGGGCATGCTGGAAGGCATACTCAAGCGATTGTCCGAGTTTCTGGATAAAGCCCAGAAACTTAAGGATAGGGTAAAATCAGCGCTGATGTACCCTATGTTTGTCATGATAGTTGCCGTGCTGATACTTATAATGTTGATGGTTTTTGTAATCCCGACATTTACAAGCATGTTTTCAGAACTTGGCGGGGATTTGCCGCTTCCCACCAAGATATTGATTGTGGTCAGCGATATTACCAGGCGCATATGGTTTCTTATACCTCTTATTCCGGTTTTCGTGATTGCGATATATAAAGCGATTGTAAAAAATCCGGACAGGAGAATGGTAATAGATAAAATGAAGCTGCGCATCCCTGTTGTAGGGAATTTAATACAGCAGATTGCAGTGGCAAGATTTTCAAGGACTCTTGGGACTTTGCTTTCAAGTGGGGTTCCTATACTGGCGGCCCTGGAGACAGTGCGGGATACGATAGGAAATGAGTTTATTGGCAGGGCAGTTATGCAGATCAGGAACAGCATCAAAGAAGGAGAAAGCGTGTCAGGCCCCATGGAAACAAGCAAAGCATTCCCCCCGCTTGTCACTAAGATGGTCAATATAGGAGAGGAAACAGGGGATCTTTCAAAAATGTTGATACAGATTGCAGATAATTTTGAAGATGAAGTGGATGTGGCTGTGAGCGGCCTTACCTCCCTTCTCGAGCCGCTTCTTATAGTTTTTATGGGACTCATGGTAGGATTTATTGTTGTCGCGATGTTCATGCCGCTTTTCTCGCTGGCAAAACTAGTCGAATAAAAATGAACAAGAAAGGGTTTTCATTACTAGAGTTAATTATTGCTATAGCTGTGCTGGCTATAGGCCTGGTCGGGGTGCTGCAGATATTTCCTATTGGTTTGCGGGCATCACAGCGCGCAGGTATGCTGACAAAAGCGTCCTTTCTGGCGCAGAACAAGATAGAAGATGTAAAACTGGCAGGGTTTGATGCGATAACAGAACTTCCTCCTAAAATACCCATGTCAGGAAAAGACGGGGATTTTGAATGGGCTATAAAGATAGACGAAGCTTCGCTTGAAGGGATCGAGTCAACCGGGGATATAAGAAAGATTACAGTGACTATAACCTGGCCTGAACGTAATACCACCAGATCCAAAGAGTTTATCACGTATGTTACTAAATAATCGCGGAACCAACGCGGAAGCCCCGCAACTGCGGGGACGCGGAACTACGCGGAAGTTATTTGCAGAAGGTTTCACGCTTGTAGAAATACTCATTTCTCTCGCAATATTGGCGATGATAGTGGCTTCTACGTTTACTATTTTCAGGAGCGCTTCAAAATCGTGGCAAAAGGGAGAGACCAGGAGCCAGCGTTATCAAAACGCAAGGAACGCTGTTTCAAGAATCAGCACAGAGATAAGCCAGGCAGTGATCAACAGCAATGTTCTTTGTAAGTTTACGGGAGATAAAAATAAAATCAGTTTTATTTCTTTTGTTTCTACGGATTCAGGTGTATTTGAGCTTAGCGAAGTGGAGTATTGGCTGGATGGCGCCAAAAGACTACTTATGCGGAATGATGATGTAGAGCCGGATTATGATTTTGGGACATATGACCATAGCGATATATTAAGCGACAATGTTTCACAACTGGAATTTTCATATTTTGACGGTTTAGTATGGCTGGATGCCTGGAATTCTGATGAAGCCTCAGGCGTTGGCCTGCCAAAGGCAGTTAAGATAAAGATACGCGTAGAGGATAAAAAAGCTAAAGAAGGCGAAACTTTTGAAGTGATTGCCCGCCTTAGGACTGCGTGAAAAAAACTAAATGCTAATCGCGGAACTACGCGGAAGCTGTTCTTCGCTTCGCTCGGAACAGGCGCAGAAAAACGCGGAAGTTAGCGGTTAGCTTCAGCGTATTTCCGCGTTATGTTCCGCGTGGTTCTGCGATAAACAAAGAGAGTTAGTTATGAAAATAGGTATAATCGGCCCGGCGCAATCCGGCAAGACGTCCATATTTAAGGTATTATTGCAGTCTCCGAATATTACAGGAGATATAGGCATGTTTAAATTTATGGATAGCCGCATAAAAAAACTCAGCGATATTTTTTCCTCGAAGAAAAAGGTATATCCTGAAACAGCTTTTCTGGATATTAGTTCAAGCGCAGGTTTTACCGGAAAGGAATATTCTAAACTCCACGAGATAGACTTGTTTATATGCGTAGCAAATGCATTTTTCAGCGAAGACCCTAAAAAAGATCTGGAAGGTTATATGATGGACATTATACTGGCCGACCTTGAGGCCATACAGAACAGGATCAATAAAATAGAGAAAGAAAGAATGAAGATTAAGACTGACATAGAGAGCGAGATGAAACTGTTAAAGAAATGCCAGGGGTCTCTTGAAAATTCAAAACTTTTACGCAATATAGGGTTAACCAGGGATGAGCTGAAGGTTTTTTCAGGTTTTTCATTTATAAGCCTCAGGCCTATCATTGTTGTAATAAATATTGAAGAGGGGAAACAGGAGGATAAGATAAAAGCGGCTGAGGAATATTGCGCTTCAATCGGCGCGAGATGCATAAGATTTTTCGGAAAGACAGAGCTTGAACTTTTGGAGTTGAATCCGGAGGACCAGGACCAGTTTTCTAAAGAGATGGGTTCCGGATATAATTTCAGGGAAAATATGGCAAAATTAATATCCAAGGAATTAAATCTTATTACGTTTTTTACAGCGGGGGACAAGGACACTACGGGCTGGCATTTAGAGTCAGGCTTGCCTGTAATAGAGGCTGCAGGAAAAATCCATTCCGATATAAAAAGGGGTTTTATAAGGGCAGAGGTTGTGAATTACGAAGATTTTATTAAATGCGCCGGCAATATGCAGAAGGTGCGCGAGGCAGGATTATTGAAAGTAGAAGGCAAGGAGTATGTTGTAAAAGACGGAGACATGTTGAATATAAGATTTAATATTTGAAGTTTATGGAAGCCCGACTCCCTATGGGAGCCGGGCTTCCACAGTATAAAAAAAGGAGGCAAGGTGAGAAAAATAAGTAGGGCGCTTATAAGTGTTTCAGACAAGACGGGTTTGGAGGAATTGGTAAAGGTATTAAATGAGTTTAAAGTAGAAATGTTATCTACGGGCGGAACTGCCAAACTTATAGCGGAAATGGGCATACCTGTCAAATCTGTGTCAGATCATACCGGGTTTCCGGAGATGCTGGATGGCAGGGTGAAAACACTGCATCCAAAGATTCACGGCGGACTTCTTGCCATAAGGGACAAGAAAGAACATATGGAGCAGGTCAAAAAACACGACATAGGCCTGATAGATATGGTGGTGGTGAATCTCTATCCTTTTGAAAAAACAATTGCCAAGCCAGGGGTGAAATTAGAAGAGGCTATTGAGAATATAGATATAGGCGGGCCGAGCATGTTACGGTCAGCTGCAAAAAATTCCAAAGATGTAGTGGTGGTATGCAACCCTGAAAGATACAAGGATATTATAAAAGAATTGAAAGAAAATGACGGGGCGATTTCCGATAAGATGCATTTTAAACTCGGTGTTGAGGTTTTTGAAAAGACTTCAAAATATGATGCTGCGATTTATAGCTATCTAAAAAGACAGGATGAAGGCGAAGGGTCTCCTTCGACTTCGCTCGAGACAGGAAGGGTGGAGGGTGAAAAAGATTTTCCGGATACGCTGGAATTAAAATTTGAAAAAGTGCAAAGCCTCAGGTACGGAGAAAACCCTCATCAGAAAGCAAGTTTTTATAAAGATAAGAATAGTAACGTAGTCGGCATAAGTAATGCCAAGCAGCTCCACGGCAAGGAGCTCTCGTTTAATAATATCATAGACCTGGATGCAGCGCTAGAAATAGTAAAAGAATTTAAAGAACCTGCAGCGAGCGTGATAAAACATACTAATCCATGCGGCGCTGCTACTGCAAACACCCTGGCAGATGCCTATAAAGATGCGCTGGAGTGCGACAAGATATCTGCTTTTGGAAGCATAGTAGGCTTGAATAGAGAAGTGGATTTTAAAACAGCAGAAGCTATAATAAGCGCCGGTTTTACAGAGTGTATTATAGCCCCTTCATACGAAAAAAATGCCCTGGATATCTTAATGGACAAAAAGAATCTCAGATTGATAGAAGTCGGCGGGTTAAAAGGCATAGAGAAGGATTATGACCTGAAAAAAGTAGTCGGAGGGCTTTTAATACAGGATAGAGATATTTTCAATATAGAAGAAAAAGATTTGAAGGTGGTTACAAAGAAAAAACCTGCCAAAGAGGAAATAGAGTCTTTACTTTTTGGATGGAAAATAGCAAAACATGTCAGGTCAAATGCAATAGTCCTTTCGCAGGGCACCAGGACAGTTGGAGTAGGCGCAGGCCAGATGTCCAGGGTTGATTCTATGGTTATTGCTATAATGAAATCCAGGGGCCTTTCTAAAGGCTCTACGTGCGCAAGCGATGCGTTCTTTCCTAAAGAGGATGCTATAGAGGAAGCCAAAAAGGCAGGGATAACGAGTATAATCCAGCCTGGCGGCTCTATACGGGACGAACATGTCATAAAAGCGTGCGATGATGCCGGAATCAGCATGGTTCTTACCGGCGCGAGGCATTTTAAACATTGATGATTAAGCCTGCGGCACTTGGGGCCGTTCGGCGCTGAAATAATTTCGCCGTCCGCTACGGCTTACGGCTCATTTTTTATACCGAAGGTAGTCTTGACGGTATAAAAACTTCGCCGTAATTCCTTGCGGACTTTTGCCGAAATTTTTCTTATGCGCCTCAGACCCCAACTACCGCAGGGCGAGCGTCTTTTCGAAGACCTACCCCAGGCTTTTGATATATGAATTATAAAGACACCATAGAATACATTGATTCCTTTATAAATTTCGAAAAGATACCGAGATATCAATATGCATCTTCGTTCAGATTGGAACGGATGATCGCTCTTTTAGATGAATTGGGTAATCCGCATAAAGGTTTGAATGTTATTCATGTTGCAGGCTCTAAAGGCAAAGGATCTACGTGTGCTATTACAGCTTATATATTAAAGGAAGCCGGATATAAGGTTGGGCTTTATACTTCTCCGCATCTTATGGATTCAAGGGAGCGTATCAGAATATTAGATAATTTAAATGAGGTGAAAGGTGAAGAGTGGAGGTTAGATAATTTTGAGGGGATGGCAGGAGAAGAAGAAATTAATGAGCTTATAGAAGGAATAGAACCTGTAGTTGAAAAGTTCAGAGAACACGAAAAATTCGGCAAAGTATCTTTTTTTGAAATACTCACAGCGTGCGCTTTTTTGTATTTTAAGCAAAAACGGGTTGATATAGCGGTTTTAGAAACAGGAATGGGCGGAAGGCTTGATGCGACCAATGTTGCAGCGCCTTTAGTATGCGGCATGACGAATATCAGTCTGGAACATACTGATAAATTAGGCGATACATTAGCAAAAATTGCGTATGAAAAAACAGGGATTATTAAAAGTCAAAAGTCAAAAGGCAAAAGGCAAAAGTTAAAAGTAGTAAGCGCAAGGCAAGAAAAAGAAGCGCTGGATGTTATAAGAAAAGCATGCAGAGAAAAAAATGCGGAACTGTATGAGATTGGAAAAGATATTAAATATTCTATTTTACATTCGAGTGAATTAGGCCAGGTTTTTGATTTAGAAACGCCGGGATATGATTATAAAAATTTGGAATTAAATTTGATTGGCGTTCATCAGATTGAAAACGCCTCTATAAGCATAGGCATGATCGAAGCCATAAAGAAAAAATTTGATATAAAAGAAAATAATATAAGAGAGGGATTAAAAAAAGCAACCTGGCCAGGGAGATTGCAAATAATCCGGAAGAACCCGAATATAATTTTAGACGGGGCGCAAAACCCTGCCAGCATGGCAGCTTTAATTTTCTCGATAAAGAGAATATTTAAATATAAAAAACTGATATGCGTATTTGGGATATCAAGCGACAAGGACATAAAAGGCGTAAGCGGTATTTTGGATGCAGCCGGTGATATAATAATACTCACGGAGGCTAAAGACAATCCCAGGGCTGAAAACGTATCGAAATTAAAAGATTATTTTCAAAGTTCAAGGCCAAGGATTCAAGAAATCAAAGATGCGGATGAGGCTTTAGGTAAGGCCATAAAAATAGCAGATAAGGAAGATCTTATATTAGTTACGGGCTCTTTATTTGTGGTAGGCGGCGCGCTAAGTTATTTTAAAAATAGGCACAACAACTAGAAAAACGACATTGTTGAATTTATAGTTGTTTGGGGGATGCATGGGAGCGGATGACACAATTGTGGCGGTTTCAACGCCCATAGGCGAGGGCGGCATAGGCATTGTGAGGCTGAGCGGGAAGACTAGCTTGAAAATCGCGGACAAGATATTTCTCTCAAAAGACGGGAAAAGGCCTTCGAAATTTAAGACGTATACGGTGCATTATGGACATATTGTAGAAAAGTCAAAAGTCAAAAGGCAAAAGGCAAAAGTAATTGATGAAGTGATTTTAACAGTAATGCGCTCTCCAAGAAGTTATACAAAAGAGGATGTGGTTGAGATAAATTGCCATAGCGGCATAGCGCCTTTAAAAAAGATACTGGACCTGTGCCTGATTAACGGAGCAAGGCTTGCAGAGCCGGGCGAATTTACCAAAAGGGCGTTTTTGAACGGGAGGATAGATGTACTCCAGGCAGAGGCAGTGCTGGATATAATAAAGGCAAAGACGGATCTTTCGCTGAGGCTCGCGCTGAATAATCTGGAAGGGCTTTTTTCCAAAAAGATAAATGAGATAAGGGAAAAATTGATTCAGATATTTGCCTACATGGAGGCCTCCATAGATTTTTCAGAAGAAGATTTGCGAGGGCTTAAAAGAGATAATATATTCAAAACACTGGCGGGCGTAAAGCATGAGATAGAAAAGCTTATCTCAGGGTCTAGCCAGGGAAGGATTTTGCGGCAGGGTATCAAGGCTGTCATATGCGGGAGCCCTAATGTGGGCAAATCCAGCCTTATGAACGCTATATTAAAGGAATCCAGGTCTATTGTCACGCATATCCCAGGTACCACAAGAGACACAATAGAAGAGGTTGTTAATATTAAAGGCATCGCTGTAACGCTTGTGGATACAGCAGGAATAACTGATACAGATCATCTGGTGGAAAAAGAAGGCATAAGAAGAAGCCATGTTTACCTGAAAAACGCAGATCTTATTTTGCTGGTTTTAGATTGGTCCAGAGAGTTGAATAAGGATGACCTTGATATAATAAAGCAGATAAAGGATAATAAGAAGGAAACAATAGTTGTAATAAATAAAACCGACCTTAAGAAAAAGCTGAATGTTAATAAAATTAAAAGGTTTTTTGCAAAAAACCCTTTCGTGCATATATCTGCCTTGAACATGAAAGGCGTTGACAGCCTGGAAAATAGGATAAGGGACATGGTTTGGAAAGGAAAGGCCCCTGGCCCTGGTTTTATAAGTGTTTCAAACGAAAGGCAATTGGATATATTAAAGCGTTCCAGTTTAGATATAGATGAAGCTATAAAGGCGGCCAGGGCTAAGCTATCTATGGATTGCATTAGTGTTTATGTGAAAGCTTCCATAGAAAGCCTGGGAGAAATAACAGGCTATACAATAACAGAAAAGGCCCTGGATAAGATATTTTCAGAGTTTTGTATAGGTAAATAACCGGAGGCTATATGGATAAAAAGAAAATTCAAAAAGCAATCAGGATGATTTTGGAGGCGATTGGCGAGAATGCTGACAGGGAAGACCTTAAAAAGACGCCTGAAAGGGTGGCTGAGATGTATGCTGAGATATTCAGCGGCATATCAAAAGACCCGGCTAAAGAGCTAGAGGTTCTTCTATCTGAAAAACATGACGAGATTATTTTACTAAAAGATATCCCTCTTTATTCGATCTGCGAACACCATCTATTACCTTTTATGGGAAAGGTGCATGTCGCTTATATTCCAAAGCAGGGACGCGTTACGGGATTGAGTAAATTGGTGAGAATTGTAGAGACTTTGTCTAAACGACTGCAGGTACAAGAGAGATTAACTACTGAAATAGCTGAAATACTCATGAAAGAATTGAAACCAATGGGGGTTATGGTTATTATTGAGGCAGAGCACCTATGTATGAGCATGAGAGGGGTCAAAAAATCAGGAGTTTTCACAGTTACGAGCGCAGTAAGAGGGGTTTTCAAAGAAAATCAGAAAACAAGAGCAGAAACCCTGTCTTTAATAAAAAGTTAGAGTTAAATAATAGTTTAAATAAAGATAAAAAAAGTATTGACAAATGCTTTAATATCTGGTATAACTTTGCTCAAAGTCGTATAAAAATATTAAGAGAGCAAAATGAGAAAAGTTTACCAGATTTTTATACATTCGCCCCGATTGCAATCGGGGCTCAGTATTCCGCCCAAGCCTGCCTGCCGGCAAGGCAGGGAACCCCGAACTTTAACCCGAGCGGGCTCCATTTTCGTATCATTCCTTATCGTTTTCTTTTTATCCAACTCAATATCATACGCTGGCCAGGGCCTTAAATTAGGCGACTTAGAAGTTTCTCCATGGGGAGAAATTAAGGTGCAGTATGATGATAATGTGTTTTGGGATTCAAATGAGTCGCATGATGCAAAACATGACATTATATTGACTCTCACCCCAGGCATCGGCCTTAAACTGCCATTCCAGGACAATGTATTTAAATTTGATTATCATGTAGACATCAACCGCTACAATAATTACACATCTCAGAATGCTGCTAACCACTTTGCTTCAGGAAAGCTGGAGCTAAAATGGAGCGAAATTACCATTAATTTACATGATAATTTTGCCAGGGTATTTGACAGGCCAAGCACAGAAGACACAACCAGGGTAAAGAGGGATGATAATACCGGAGGGGTGTTTGTCAAACTGCAGAAAGAAAGATTGGGCATACAGATAGGTTATGATAATTTTACACGCACTTACAAGTCAGATCCTATATATAAGCAGTTTGACAGAACAGATCACAGGTATTCCTTAATACTCACTCACCAGACTTTTCCAAAGACAGAACTTCTCTTTGAATACGACTTTAACCAGATTAGATATGATGAATCTACGCATTCAGACTCTGATTACCATCAGTTTCTTATAGGCGCGACAGGAGACCTTACCCAGAAGACAACGGCTACCATAAAAACAGGTTATCAGTTCAGCAATTATAAAGATGCCGGAAATCCAGACTTTAGATCCGGAGTTTTGTACGCTGATATGACGCATAAATTTTCAGATAAAAATTCATTGAAACTCGCATTTTTAAGAACAGTCTATGAATCTACTTACGACGCAAATAATTATTACGGCGTTAACAGCGTTTCAGGGACCTTTGACCATTATTTTAGGCCAAAGGTCCTTGGTTTTATCACGGGCCTATATCAGTTAAATGCTTATCCCAAAGAGGTAACCGTAGACGGCGAGACTAAAAAAAGAAAAGATAATTATTATTCGCTCGGCACAGGTTTAAGATATTACTTAAAAAATTGGCTGATATTTACTTTACAGGCTGAGCACATCGTAAGGGATTCAAACTTTCCTTTGTTTGATGTTAAGGAAAACCTGGTTACCTTTACTACAAGGGCGGAGTTTTAATGATAATTATCCGAGCTAAAAAAATATTAAAGGGGTTTACGGTAATAGCGCTGGTTTTAAGCTTAGGCTGTGCAATAGCTCACACGGAAGGCGAAGAATACAAGATAGAGACAGGAGACGTCCTTACAATAACCGTATATGAGCAGCCTGATCTTACAACAAAGGCAAGGGTGGGGCCAAGAGGCGAAATCACGTTTCCCTTGCTCGGAAATGTTGACCTTACCGGACTTACAGTCAGCGAGACAGAGGAAAAGATAGAGTTTTTATTAAAAGAGGATTATTTGGTTAACCCGCAGGTGAATGTTTTTATCGAGGAATATCATCCAAAAAAGGTTTTTGTCATGGGTTTTGTAAATAGGCCCGGACAATATGAACTTTTTAGAGACAGGCCTACTACTATATTAGAGGCAATCACCATGGCAGGCGGCTTTAAAGAAGGCGCTGCCCAGAACGGCACAAAGATTATACGCATGGAAGACGGCCAGGAAGTGACTATATCTGTAAAGATAACGGACATAACCAATAAAGGCTACAAAGAGATGGATATTCCTATAAATGCAGGCGACATAGTCGTAGTCCCTGAAAGCTTCTTTTAACCAGAAGCCCGTAGAGGCAAGCATGGAAAACGCTTATTTTAATAAAGATCTGCATGTGAGAGATTACATCTCAATATTATCGCGCAGAAAATGGATGATTGTTTCATTTTTTGCAGTAACAGTCAGCCTGATTACATGGATGACGTTTAAGCAGATACCTATATATAGGGCCAGCTCTACTGTTATCGTGGAAGTGGCGAGCCCGGATATATTAGCGGTGAAGGATGTCATAAAATTAGGAGAGACGAATTATTATGCCTACAAGGCTTACATAGAAACTCAGCAGGAAATAATAAAATCCAGGCGTATTGCGCACCAGGTCATAAAAAATCTCGGGTTGAAGAATAAAGAAGAATTCATAAAGGCGAAAGATCCCGTAGACACTTTGCTTAAAAAATTAAAGGTAGAGCTTGTAAAAGACACGAGGATTCTCAGGATAAACGTAGAAGACGAAAATCCTAAAGAGGCCAGCCGCATAACAAATGAATTCGCCAGGGTTTATGTTAATTCCAATATTTCCTTAAAGATACAGGCATCCACTGATGCGGAAGGCTGGCTTAAGAAAGAGGTTGAGCAGCAAAAGGCAAAAGTAAGGGAGGCAGAGATAGGCCTTCAGGACTACAAAGAGAAAAATGACATCGTCTCCGTGGTAAATAAAGAAAACATCATCAACGATACCCTTACGAAACTTAACGCAAACTATTTAGACGCGCAGAAAAAAAGAATACAGGCAGAAATCGCCTATAAAAGCCTTACAGATGTAAAAGGGGAGCTTAAATTAGAGAACCTGCCGAACCAGCTGGCAGATAATGAGATTTTCACAAGTTTGAAAAAAGAATACATGAGCCAGCAGGCGCTTTTAGTAGAATATGAAAAGGTATATAAAAATAAACATCCCAAGATGATAAAGCTTCTTGAAAATATATCTTACATTGAATCCCGCATAAAAAATGAGATAGGCGCTATAAAAACCGATGTAGAAAGCGAATACGAAAAAGCAAAAGAAGAAGAGGCGAATCTGAAAAATACCCTTAATGACAAGAAGAAGGAATCCCTGGAATTAGAGAGAAGGATAATAGGCTATAATGCGCTGAAAAGGGAACTGGAAACCAATGAGCGCATGCTGGACATTGTTTTAAACAGGCTTAAAGAGACTTCTATTTCTAACCAGATGCAGACCAATAACGTCCGCGTGCAAGACCTCGCGGAGATCCCAAAAAAGCCGATAAGGCCTAAGAAACAGCTTAATATAATGTTTTCTATCATATTAGGTATGGTAGGCGGGATTGGCCTGGCGCTTTTCAGGGAATATATGGATATCACAATCAAGGATTCAAATGATATAGAAACATTGATCCAGCTGCCTGTATTAGGAGCTGTCCCGAAGATCAGGCAAGATGGCAAGAATATAAAGAACAAGATAGATGTGGATAGGGTAGTAGAGAAAGATTCCCTGTGCCTTGCTTCGGAATCTTACCGTTCAATAAGAACAAATCTCTTGTTTTCCTTAAATAATACCGGTTCTTCCGCTAAAAGCATGGTTATCACAAGCTCTGTGCCAAGGGAAGGCAAAACCATCAGCGCTATTAATTTAGCAATCATGATGTCCAATAGCGGGGAAAGGGTGCTTCTTGTAGACGCTGATATGAGGAGGCCGAGGGTCCATACCGTGTTTAACATGGATAACCACAGAGGTTTTTCTAATTACCTTGCAGGAGAAACGGATTTTGATAAGATTATCAGGAATTCAGGCATTGATAATTTATCTATTATTACAACAGGCAATATATCCCATAAGCCCGCAGAACTAATCTCCTCGAAGAACACAAGGCTTTTTCTGGAAAAAGCCAGCGCAAGTTTTTCAAAAATAATATTCGACGCCCCTCCCATAGCGCTTGTCACAGACGCTGCAGTGTTAGCAGCGCTTACTGACGGCGTAGTCCTTATCGCTGAAGCCAACAGGACCACTAAAGGCCTTTTAAATAATTCAAAGGAATTATTGCATAAAGCCGGCGCTAATATAATAGGAGTAGTGTTAAATAATATCTCGCTTACCAGAAACGGCTATTATTATCCGCAGTATTATTACGGCAAGTATTATAAGCCCCTTAAAACTAAGTAAATAAAAATTTTACGTTGTCCGCAGCGTATGCCGCGGATACACAGAGGGGATTTTGGCAAAAAGCGGTTAAAAAAACTTAAAATTGACTAATATCGTTAGTTATTAAAAAAAGAGGATTATATGAAAGAAAGATTAGAGACAGATGTTTATTTCACCCCAAGAGAGGCAGCCATGCACATGAACCTGAGCCTTTCAGCTATAAAAAATTATATCTACGCAAATAAATTGAAGACGCTGAAAACTCCGGGCGGACATCACAGGATATCCAAGATAGAGCTTCTTGCAACAATGGGAGAAGTAGGGGTATTCCCCGTGAAGACAGAAGATCATTCCAGAGACATGGAGGCCTATTGCATGACCCTGATGAATGTGTATAAATTACTGGGAGAGCTGGGCGATTTTTTTATCAGCCATTCCTTGAGAGTATCCGAGGCTTCTTATAAATTGTCAAAGGCATTGGGTTTAGGCCGTAAAGATATTCTGCAAGCTAAAATGGCAGGCCTGGTCCATGATATAGGGCATATGGCTATTGACAGGCGTATACTTTTAAAACCGGGGGCTTTGACAGCGCAGGAATATGAATTGATAAAACTTCATCCTGCAAGGGGCGAGGAATTATTGAATTCAATAAAGGAGCTTAAAGAGATTGCGGATATCGTAGGCCAGCATCACGAAAGGATAGACGGAACAGGCTATCCCAGGGGCCTTAAGGGGAAAGATATTAAAAAAATAGCCAAAATTATTTCAATCGCAGAGGTTTATGATTCCATGGTGTCGGATCATTTTTATAAAAAGCCTGTTTTCAGAGAAATGGCCATATCTGAAATCATGGAAGAAAGAGGCATGCAGTTTGACCCGGAATTGGTAGACATTTTTGTACAAACTATATGATAACTATTTTGCTCAGCCTGATTCTTATATTTGCGCCGATATTGAGAGGTTCGGTCAATGCCTGTGTATTTACCTCCATATATCTTATTATATTATCTATATTGCTTATATGCATAACCAGGATTTTTGTAAATAACGAGATAAAGCTCAGAAGGACGCCTGTAGATATTGCTGTATTGGTATTCTTTTTAGCCGCGATTGTGTCCAGCTTTAATTCTAAATATATTTATGGAGCTATTGCAGAGATCGCCAGGTTTATAAGCCTGGGGCTTATTTTTTACATAACTGTAAATTTTATTATGGAAGAGAAAGATATAAAAAAGATATTGAACTTGCTTTTAATAACAGGGTCATGCGTAGCTATTTTTGGAATTTGCCAATATTTTGGCATTATCCCTAAAGAGTGGCGGGCTAATCCCGGGTTTCTTTCTGCTACATATATAAATCACAATCATTTTGCCGGATACCTGGAACTCTTGATACCTGTTTCAATAGGCATGGCTTTATCAATAGCATTCTTATTTTCAATGTCCAGAGGCGGATGGCTGGCCTTATCCATTTCAATGTCTCTGATGGCGGCAGTTATCTTTAAAAAAGGCAGGATAAGGTTTATTATTTTTATATCACCGCTGTTTTTTATAACACTGGCGGTTTTTGCCTTTAATGCGATTGACGCGTCTTTTTTGTTAAAAAGGGTATCGAGCTATAGGGTATTTTATAATATGGCGGAGAATTTCAAAGGGGGTATGGAAGACAGAAACCTGTATATCGGCAGCATAAAGTTAAAGGTTTTGTAAAAAACCTCGTAGGTTGCTTACGGCAACCTACGAGGTTGGGATGGTTCATTATGGGATCGGAAATTCTTATACTAATAGAAGCAGCCTTGGTGGTAGGGCTGACCTTGTTTTTTATAATCAGCAGGGACTTTACATATGGCATATATATGTGGCTTGTGGCCGCGCTTTTATTTAAATACCAGAAAATAAGTGTTATGGATTCAATATTGCCGGACATGTCTTTAGACAGGATGCTTTTTACATTTTTAGTTATTATATTTATTTTCGAGATTTTGACCAGAAGGCGCAAGATTTTTTCTTTTACAAAGGTTGAATATTCGATGTTTCTATTCTGTCTGGCAGCGGTTATCTCAATGATGTGGACAGGCGCTATCATTAAAGAAGGGGGCAAGCTTAAGATGGGGGAACTTCTGACAGGGTACATAGTCCCGTTTTTTATGTTTTTTATAAGTCAGAATGTTTATACCAACAATACCTCAAAAAGGGAAGGATTTTTAAAATTTATTGTATTGGTAGGGATTTATCTGAGTTTTACGGCAATCTTTGAGCACTTGAAGATAAATAAGCTCGTTTTTCCCAAGTATATACTTGATGCTGATTTTGGGATACATTTTGGAAGGGCCAGGGGGCCTTTCTGCCAGGCAGCTGTAAACGGCACTGTCTTAGGTTTTGCGTTTTCATCTATGTTCTATTTTTTGTTCAATTGCAATAAGGCCAAAATCTGGAAATTATATGCGATTCTGTTGTTAGCTATAACGCCGCTGGCTATATTTTTTACATACACAAGGGCTGCATGGTTAGGGGCGATGTTGAGTTTCATGATAATCTCTTTATTTACTTTCAAGCAAAGCCAGAAGGCATTTGTTATAACCGCCATCTTATTTTGTATGACAGCTATGCTCGTAGCGCCTTCTTTTTTAGACGACAACACAATGGCTTTTGCGCATGAAAGGATACGGCATGAAGACCCTGTTTACGACAGGTTGAATTTATATGTGGTGTATGTAAATATGTTTATAAGCAATCCTATATTCGGCGTTGGTTTTTTAAAGTTTTCAGATAATGCGCCTGATTATTTTGCTGATATTGATATGGGAGGGGTGCCTTTTCAATACACTGAATTAAAAGAGCACGATACATTTGCCGGGATTTTGGCTGAAATGGGCCTTGTGGGCATAACCTTTATTTTGATTATATATAGTTCAATTTTAATAGCCAGCATAAGGTTGTATAAAAATCTGCGTGCCCATAATCCGGAAGCTAAACCTATAGTGATTATATTCTGGGGCTGCATGGCAGCGTATCTGGTGAATGCCGTATTTATAGAGATGAGGTATTTTGAATTTGTAAACAGCATATTTTTTATATTCGCAGGCATTATTTACGGATGGCAAAGGGAATATGGCAAAAAAACAGCTTTGTAACAGGGAAAACATAGTCAGAAACGCTTCTATTTTTTCAGGAGGGGTATATATCAGCCAGATATTGTTTTTTGTGCGAGGATTCCTGAACGCAAAGATACTCGGCCCTGGTTTGTACGGATTATGGTCAGGCTTGAATATAATCCTTAATTACAGCGCATATGCAAGGCTCGGCTCTTTAAATGCCATGAACAGGGAAATACCGTATCAAAATGGAAGGTGTTCTGACGAGGATATGGGCAAGACAAGGAACGTGGCGTTTACAATAGCCCTTGTGACAAGCTTTATTTTTTCCTTCTCGTTGGTGGTTATAGCATTTTTATTGCGCCAGAAGATTTCATTTAACGAGCTGGCAGGATTTGTAACAATAGCCTTGATTGCTTTTATATTTTCTATTTTTGAGTTTTATCAGACAGTTGTCATAGCGCTTAAGAAATTTACAGTGATTACCAAGGCCAATATATGGTTTGCTTTTTTAAGCGTTGGGCTTACATTGGCCATTGTCCCGAGGTTTAATATCTACGGCGTATATATAGTCGCTATATTGATACCCTTATTGACACTAGTGTACCTTGTGCTTAAAGAACCATGCAAGGTAAGCCTGTGCTTTGACTTCAAAGAGATGCTCAGGCTGATAAACATAGGCCTACCTCTGGGAGTCATAAATTTCCTGGACTCTAGCGTTATAAATGTGCCTTCAATAATTGTGCTGGCTTTACTTGGAAAAGTCAGCCTGGGATATTATTCTGTGGCTATGCTGGCCACAAGATTTTTGACATATTTCCCGAACAGCATACACAGGACATTCGAGCCGTACATATATCAGAGATACGGTCAGACCAATGATATTTTAGAATTGAAAAAATATTTATTCAAACCCATCCAGGTTATGGTTTTATTGTTTCCTGTGATAATCGGAGTTTATTATATGACAGCGGCTTTTTTTATAAGGCATTTTCTGGCAAAGTATATTGCCGCCATATGCCCGTTTTTTATCATATCCATAGGTATATTTTTTATTTCTTTCGCGCCTACATCAAATGCGTTCATAACAGCTATGAACAAGCAGAAGTTTCTAATACCGGTATATTTAAGTGGAATAGTCATAGGAGGCTTGTCCAGCCTGGTTTTTATAAACAAAGGCTACGGCGTGACAGCTTCTGCGTTAGGGCTTTTATTTTCATTTTTCTTTATAGGCGCGGTTATTTTCATATATGCCGTGAATCACTATGTAAAAAGCGCTGCTAAATGTCTCGCGTATCTGGCAGGTTTATGCGCGCCGATCATATACATAACCACAATAGTATTTTTCAGCGAAATAGCTATTACCAATGCCCCGGGTATTTTTTCAGATAGCCTGAGGCTAGTCGCCAGGCTGGCAGTATTACTTATTTTCAGCGCGCCTTTAATTTATATTGCAGAAAATAAAACGGGCATAGTTTCCGATATCCTGGGATTTTTAAAGATCAAGAGGTCAGAGATATGAAAGTAGCGATATTAGGGCCATATCCTATTGATAATAAAGTTAACAGCATAAACGGCGGGATCCAGGCAGTAATAGTGAACCTGGTTAAAGGGCTTTTAAAATTCAAAGACCTGGATATGCATATTGTGACAGCCAGCCATTTTATAGATAAAGATATGGACTGGGAATCCAGCGGGGTCAATGTGCACGCAGTGCCTCAGGATAAAATTTTCGGGAATATAACGCTTTATTCCAACACAAGAAAGAGGATATGCAAAAAGATACGCGAGATCAAGCCTGATATTGTGCATACGCATTGTTTCGGCTACGAAACCCTGGCAGCCCTGGATAGCGGGCATAAAAAAGTAATCGTAAGCACCCATGGCATAAGAAACGGACAGTGGGGCGTTCGCCATAATATCCCTGATAGCATAAGGGCGTATCTGCAGGATTGCATATACAAGAGGTGTTTAAAAAGGGTGGAGAATATTGTTATAAACAACCCTTATGCCGGAGAGCACCTGGCAGGGTTTAAACAGATGAAGATTTGGGAGCTGGATAATCCTGTATCTGATACATTTTTCAATATAGATAATAGCGCAGAAGAAAATGCCAGAGTCTTATTTGTAGGCAATGTATGCGAGGCAAAAGGCATAATGACAATCCTGGAGGCCATGGATGTATTGAAGCTGGTTTTTCCTGAAATAAAACTCAGGATAGCAGGGCCTGTTTCTGGTAAGGAGTTTTATTCCAGGGTAACCATATTTATAAAAAAGAGCGGCCTGGAAAGGCATATAAATTTTTTAGGCCATCTGAATGATAACGAACTGAGAGAAGAATATCAAAAGGCTTGCGTATTTGCATTCCCTTCGCAACAGGACGTGGCACCTGTTGCGCTTTTACAGGCAATGGCAGGCGGAAAAGCCATAGTGGCTACGAAGGTAGGCGGCATACCTTACATTATAGATGACGGCAAAAATGGATTTTTAATAGAAAAGAATGATTACAGGGCGCTCGCTGACAAGATTTCTTTATTTATAAAGAATAGCAGATTACGCAGAGAACTTGGCGCTCATGCCAAAGACAAGATTTCTAAAAATAACAGGGTAAGGCAAGTGAGTGAAAAGCTTTATACGATATACAACGAAGTGTATAAAGGTTGACATGATGAAAATAATCGAGGTTTCAGATTATAAAAAATTTATGGATTGCAAAGCAGAATGGGAAGACCTATTGTCCAGAAGCAGGGCGGATAATGTATTTCTGACCCATGATTGGATAGCCAGCTGTATAAAGTATTTTTACTCCGGTGACAGACTTTTGATATTGAATGTTTTTGATGGGTGTGATTTGGTAGGCATAGCCCCGTTAGCGATAAAGAAAGATAAATATTTTGGATTGCCTGTAAGGATAGTTTCTTTTATAGGCACGTCTATTTCTGACAGGATGGATTTTATCCTGGATGGGGATAAAAAAGAAATGATAAAAGTTATCTTTAATTATCTTATGTCTATGAAAAAAGAATGGGATTTGATAGACCTTCAGGAATTGGCAGAGTATACAGGCAATTTGGAATGCATGGAAAGTTATATTAAAGAAAAAGGGTTTGTAAATATAATGGGGCCTGTCAAAAAGAACTTTTTTATAAATTTTGACAAGGATAAAGATTTCTCCGTTCGGAAGTTTTCTAAAAAATTAGAAAGGTTGTTTACGAAGGAAAAGAAAATAAATAATAAAGGCATATATTTAAACCTGGAGTTCCAAAGGTATCTAAGCGAGGATATTAACGTAGAGGAGATATTTTCAAAAGCTAAAACCATAGAAGACAGAAGCTGGAAGGCCAAAAAACAAAGCGGTATTTTTTTAAAAGACGATACTAGGGGTTTTCACAGAGAGATATTGGATAAATTCTCAAAGAACAGATGGATAGATTTTTCAATTCTTACTTTGGATAAAAAGCCGATTGCCTATATCTATAACTATTTATACGGCGGAAGGTCTTATAATTACAGCCTTGCGTTTGATAAAAATCATTCCGCTATTTCAGCAGGCACAATGCTTATACTATGGGCATTAAAAGATTCAGGCTCAAGGGGTATAGCTGAGTTTGATCTTGCAAGAGGAGAAGATTCCTGGAAAACCAGATTCACACAGAATTTCAGGGAACATAACAGGGTAAGGGTTTTCAAAAACAAACCTTACCAGAAGTTTTTATATTTGTTGCAGTCCAGGGTCATGCCGTGCTTAAAGAATATAAAAGTACTTCACGCTATGTGGATGAAGCTAAAGGATATATTGAAATGGGGATAAAGCAAAGCGCCAAAGATATAGCCAAAGAAATGTTCTATCGGCTTGGGATATGCGGGCCTTTACTAAGGATCAGCTGTATTTGTAAATATCCCGCGTTCTTCATACTTGCGTATCACAGGACATGTCCTTCGGGCAATGGCAGGCCATACATGGCCACGCCCATAGATATCTTTGAACAGCATATTAAATTTATAAAAGATAATTTTAAGATAATGCCTATGACAGAAGGCTTGAAAAATATTTATGAAAAAAAAGAGAAAGAGATTTACGTTTCTGTAAATCTGGACGATGGGTATATGGATAATTATCTCTATGCGTACCATGTGCTGAAGAAATATAAAGTGCCTGCGACAATATTTTTAACGACAGATTATATAGGCAAAAACCCTGTATTCTGGTGGGACAGAGTTTTTAACGCAACATCTTATAATGAACATGCAACAGACCGGATTAACGCTGCACTGAGGACAGAGGAAGAATCGGAAATCCAGCGTAGAATTAAAGAGATGGAAGACAAGGCATCATTATTAAAAAAAGCGAAGTCCAATTTGATGCTTGGATGGGAAGAGATCAGAAAAATGAAGGAAGATGGGATCGATTTCGGTTCTCATACAAAGACGCATAGGAATCTGTGTTTATTAAGCGATGAAGAAGTGGCGGAAGAGCTAGGGGGTTCAAAGAAGGTATTAGAAGAAAATTTAGGCGAAGAAGTCAGGGGATTTTCATATCCTTTCGGGATATATGATGAAAGGATAAAGAATCTTGCTAAAAGAGCAGGCTTTGGATATGCGAGAGCGGGGTTTAAAGGATTTAATCATAAAAATGCTGACAGGTTTGCATTGGCCTCTATATGCGCAGGCCCTGCTCTAAGGACAAGCTTTTTGGCGGACAGGATAAGTTTAAGCGCGTTTAAAACTCATTGAGGAGTATTTATGTTAGATTACGTTTCGTTATTATTTCCGGCTGGCGGGCCTAAAGAAAAGCCTCGCCGATTCGAGCAGGCATGGTGAGCCCAGACGTTTCGTTAAAAATCGACCTGGTCCTGAGGAGCCCTTCGCTTATGTTCAGGGTAAACTCCGCGACGAAGGACGAGAATTGGCGCGGAGCGAAGGGTGCATCGCTGGGGCGTTTGAGCGCCCCTCGACAAGTTCTCATGATTATGACAAGTCCCGAGCGAAGCGAGGGGCGTCTTTTCGTAGGCCTGCCAGACGGAAAGAACCATAATGTAACTATCCAAAATAGTACCAGGGAGCATATATGCAGCCGGATGTAAGTATATATAAACAGAATAAATTATCTTATTCGGAGAAGCCGCCTTATTTCCCAAATGCTATTTTTCCGGAATATCCGTTTGCGGATAAAAGGATAGATAAAAACAACGAGGCGTATGGATCCCTGAGGCAGCTGTTACTGCTTTTGGGCCTTGATGCTGAAAATTTCGGCAAAAAATCCTGGAATCCATTCGGATCTTTTATATTCCCAGGAAACATAGTTTTATTGAAGCCTAATTTTATGAGGCACTTTAATGAGAGGGGCGGGGCTAAAGGCTTGATTACGCATGGGTCAGTGATAAGGGCAGCCGTGGACTATGTTTATATTGCGTTGAAAGGAAAAGGAAGGATTATTGTCGCAGATGGCCCCATGGATGACGCGGATTTTGGAAAGATAGCAAACCTCACAGGCCTGTATGAAATCCGGAGATTCTATAAAGAAAAAGCAGGTTTTGACATAGAGGTATGTGACTTGAGACAGGAAAAGGTTATAAAAAAAGGCGAGGAAATAATTCATAGAGATAAGCTAATAGGAGACCCTTTAGGCTATAGCGTTGTGGATTTAGGCGGCTTAAGTGCTTTTAAAAAAGACAAATTGGATTATAAATCATTCAGGGGTTCTGAATGTAAGGTGGATGTCATGAATCTGCACCACAATGAAAAAAGAGACGAATACCTTATCTCTAATACATTTTTGAGCGCGGACGTGATTATAAACCTCCCAAAGATGAAGACGCATAAAAGAGCCGGGGTTACCCTGGCGCTTAAGAATATCGTAGGGATTACAGGCGACAGGAATTGGCTGCCGCATTCAAGTGAACCTGCTGCAGGCAATAATAAGAATAAGCTGAGCCTTAAAGACAGGGTTAAAAAGTTTTTAATAAATATAATTAATCTGGCCAAGCCTTTGAGGGACACTCTCAGGCAGATTGCCGGTGTTACAGAAGCTACTGTGCATGCCGGAAATTGGTATGGGAACGATATTATTTGGAGAACTATTTTAGACCTTGGGCATATAACCAAATGTTCTGATAAAAACGGCAAGATAACAAAGAATGAACAGCGCAAGTGTTTTGTAATAGTGGACGGCATTGTAGGCGGCGAGGCAGACGGCCCTACAAATCCGACGCCTAAACCATGCGGGGTTTTAGCAGCTGGCTTTGAAGGATTAAAGGTAGATATGACTGTAACCCGGGTCATGGGTTTTGATCCGATGAAGGTGCCCAAGTTTAAAAACATAAACACAGGGCCCAGGGATATAAATTGTGTTTCAAATATTAAAGATTGGAACGGAAATATTTTTGATTTTACAGGCAGATACCTGGATTTCAAGCCGCATTACGGATGGAAAGGCCACATAGAGGCATAGATAAAAGATGAAAAAGATACTTTTTCTTAATTCAACATTGAATATCGGCGGGGCAGAGAAGATGTTTTATGAAACAGTAAGGCATCTTGACAGCTCTATGTTTACTAAAAAGGTATGCTGTTTGTACGGGCCTGGAAAAATAGGAGAGGCGCTTATTTCTGAAGGCGTAGATTTAAACCATAGCATGATGAAAAATAAATATGACCTGAGGGTGATTTACAGGCTTTCCCGCATGATCAGGCTGGAAAAACCAGATATATTGTGTATAGAAAGTTCTCCTCTCGCTTTATTCTGGGGATTTATATGCACGAAGTTTTCCAGGGTTTCCTGCGTTGTGACATTTATACATAATATGAGAAAACCGGGTTTTCTGGCCAGAACCAAGACAGACATGATTTACAGGCTTGTATTGCCGGGATTGCAAGGCATAGGAATTGTATCCCAGGCCAGGATAGATTCTATGGTAAAAGAATATGGGTTAAACAGGGCCAAACTCTTTTTGATTCAGAACGGTATAGATATCTCGAAATTCAGCGGAAATAAAAATACAGATGGGTTAAAGAAAACCCTCGGCATTTCTAAAAGTGAAAAGATTATAGGCATGGTGGGAAGGCTTGTCCATGAAAAGGCATACGATGTTTTCCTGAGGTCTGCGAGGATTGTTTCATCCATGGAGCCTGATGCTAAGTTTATAATTGTCGGGGATGGAGAAAAAAGGCCTTATCTGGAAAGCCTGTGCAAGAAACTGGGCATTTCGGGAAAGGTTTTATTTTTAGGAGAAAGAGACGATATACCCAATGTTATTTCAGTATTTGATGTAGCGGTATTGTCTTCCAGGGTTGAATCCCTACCTCTGGCTGTCCTTGAATACATGGCAGCTTCAAAACCGGTTGTTGCCACTGACGTAGGCGGGATATCAGAGATTATAACTGACAGTGGATCAGGCATACTGGTGCCTGCTGAAAACCCTGGCATGCTTGCAATGGCTGTGACAGGGCTTATGCGTAATCCTGGGCTGGCTGAGAAAATAGGGCTTAATGGCAGGAAGATAGTTACGGAAAAATTTTCCGTAAAATCCCAGACAGCCAATATGGAGAAAATTTTTATTGAGCTGAATAACAGGGCAAATCCTTGCACCAGGGAAAACAAGAAGGTGCGCATACTTATGTCAGGCCCTTCGCTGGAAGTAAAGGGAGGCGTATCGTCTTTTGCAAAGTATTACCTCGGAGGCATTGAAGGCTCCGAGAGGTTTGACGCAAGGTACCATTCCACTACCATTGACGGAAGCATCCCGGCGAAGGTTTTATTTTTCATAAAGAGCGTCACGGAATTTTTAATGATTATGTTGTCTGACAGAAGGATCAGAGTGGTTCATATAGGCAGTTCATCGTACGGGAGCTTCTATAGAAAGGCAGTAATACTTTTAATATCGAAGGCATTCGGGAAAAAGGTTTTGTTTCACATGCACGCTTCGTCTTTTGATCTGTTTTACGCTGGAAGCAATGCCCTTGGGAAATGGTTCATAAGAAAGATGCTGAACATGACTGACGCCATAGTGGTTCTTTCAAAGACGTGGTTTTCTGCCATAAGCGGAATGACCGATAACAGGAATATTAGGATAATACCGCATCCTATGCCCGGGGCAAATATTAATTTTCTTACCAGAGACAGGCGCAGTTTGGGATTGAACGTTGTCACATCAGGTTGCCTGGGCAGGCGCAAAGGTACGTACGATATTTTAAACATAGTTTCATCTGTCAAACAAGAGGTCCCCGGGGTGTGTTTTTATCTTGCTGGAGACGGGGATATAAAAAAGATAGCCAGGATATGCAGAGAAAAAGGCATAGAGGAAAACGTGCATTTATTAGGATGGCTTGAAAGGCCTGAACTGGACAAACTCCTTGAAAACGCCGATGTATTTCTGCTGCCTTCTTATAACGAAGGACTTCCCATAGCCATACTTGAAGCTATGGGAAGGGGGTTAGCTGTGGTCACTACGCGCGTAGGTGGCATACCTGAAGCTGTTGAAGATGGAGTAAACGGATTTTTGATAAACCCTGGCGATACTGATGAGATGAAAAGAAAGATCGTAAGATTGCTTAAGGATAAAGAGTTAAGAGACAGGATGGGGAATAAAGGCGCTGAGAAAATAAATTCCACGTTCAGGTTAGACCGCGTTATGGAAAAATTTTATAGGGAGTATGAAGCATTACTTATCCAGAGGCGCAGAAAAACAGCAGGTTTTTGTAAAATAGCCTGGTACTGCAGAAGGTTATCATGCATGTCGCTCCAGGAGATAATGCATCGTTTCTTCAGGGCAACTATGTCTAATATCGCGAGGATTACAAAAAAAGGCGTAAGGTTGGAAAGCGTCATGGCACAAGAATACAGTAAATCAAAGTTTTATTTTGAATCAGATAATTTTAAGAATATGCAGCAGGAATTCATGAGGCTCTTTCCTGATGCGGGAAAGGAGATAGTCAATAATGCTGAAAGGCTGTGCTCACATGTCTTCAAGATATTTTATCTGGATTGGGATGCAGGGAAAAATATAGACTGGCACTCTGATATTGTAACCGGAAAAGATGGCCTCTGGATTATTATCTGGATATAGATTTCAGGAATAAGAAGGGTTTCGGGGAAGCCAGGTTTGTGTGGGAATTAAACAGGCATCAGCATTTTTTAACGCTGGCCAAGGCGTATTTTCTGACTCAGGATGAAAAATACGCAAAAGAGATATTGGCTCAGATGATGTCCTGGATAAAGGATAACCCTGCTTATTGCGGTATAAACTGGGTCAGCCCCCTGGAAACAGGCCTGAGGCTTATTTCTTGGTGCTGGGCATATAAATTTATAGAAAATTCAGGCTTCCTAACAGAAGATGTCAGGAAAATGTTGCTTGAGTCTGTTTTTACACAGGCAGAGTTTGTAAAGGATAACCTATCGCTCTATTCCTCTGCCAATAATCATCTGATAGGAGAGGCCAGTGCCCTGGTTATCACAGGCCTTACTTTCCCTGAATTCACGGCTTCAAGATGCTGGGTAGAAACAGGGAAGGATATGCTGTTTTGCGAGATCCAAAGGCAGGTGTATAAAGACGGGGTTGGCAAGGAGCAGGCATTTCATTATCAGGGATTTGTCATGAGCCTTTTCGGGCTTGCCTGCAGCCTTTTAAAAAAGAATAGCGTCGTCGTGCCTGAAGAATCATGGCAGAGGTTTATTAATATGGCGGAATTCATAACGAATATAATGGGTGCAAACGGTAACGCGCCGAATGTCGGAGATTCAGACAACGGTATGGCTATCAGGCTTTCAGATAAAAAGGATTTTAATATATATAAATCCCTGTTATGCACAGCCAGCATAATATCTTCCAGAGGGGATTTTAAGGCAAAAGGCAATAGCTTTGGAGAAGAGCATTACTGGATCTTTGGCATGGACGGGTTTGAAAAATATAATTCTATAAAAAGCGTTAATCCCGGATTAAGCTCAAGGCTTTTTAAGGAAGGTGGATACTGTATTCTCAGGAGTTTTTCTAATAATTGTAAGGAAGAAATTCTTATGATGGACTGCGGAGAACTCGGCTATCCTTTTATGGCGCCGCACGGCCACGCAGATTTATTGAGCATAACGCTTTCCGCGGATGGGATAGATTTATTGATAGACCCGGGCACATATTTATATCACACAGGCGCTGCATGGAGGGATTATTTCAGGAGCACAAGGGCCCATAATACAATTACGATAAATGACCGGAATCAATCAGAGCTAAAAGGGCCTTTTATGTGGGGTAAAAGGCCTGTAGCCAGCGTGCATGAATGCGAGTTTTCGGATCAAAAAGACTGCATAACCGCGTCTTGCGACAATCCCGGTATTTCCCATAAGCGGAGTATTTATTTTTATAAAAAAGAGACTTTGTGGACGGTTAAGGATTCCGTAACCGCTATCGGTAAGAATATAATAAAGCAGTATTTCCACATGGGGCAGGATTCTATGATAAGGGAGTTATCTTCCAATATAATAGAGGCGGAAAATCGCGGCGTATTTTTGTATATGCTTTTAGACAAGAGATTTTCAGTTGAAATAAAAAAAGGTGAAATTGCCCCGATCCTTGGCTGGAACTCTGATATATTTGGCAAAAAGAGAGAAAGCCCTGTATTGGTGAACACAGCCTTAATAGAAAATAGAGGAGAATTCAATACTGTTTTATATGTTTCCAGGGAAAAGATATCTTTGGAAAAAGCGGAAAATAAACTTAATGAGACAGCCATGAAATGAAAAATAATAAAACTACTCAAAAATCTTTAAGCGTGTTCGGGCTCGGGTATGTAGGGTTGGTTACAGCTGCATGCCTTGCAGCTAAAGGCCGCCGGGTAATAGGGGTAGACGTGAATCCCCAAAAGGTTTTGTTGATAAATAAAGGCAAGAGCCCTGTTATTGAAAAGGGCATTGATAAAATCGTATCAAAGACAGTTAAGGCAAAAATGTTTTTAGCCACAACCTCTGCCAGAGACGCTGTTTTAAACACCGGGATTTCCATGATTTGCGTAGGCACCCCTTCCATGGAAGACGGCAGGATCAATGCCGGACACCTTAGAAACGTTTCAGAAGAAATAGGAAAGGCCTTACGCCTGGCCACCAGATACCATATTATTGTCGTGAGAAGCACGGTTCTGCCAGGTACTACCGAAAATATTGTCATACCCAGCCTGGAAAGATTATCCGGCAAAAAGGCTTTCAGGGATTTCGGGGTCCTGGTAAACCCTGAGTTCATGAGAGAAGGGGATTCTATAAAAGATTTTTATTATCCCGCGAAAATTATAGTCGGCAGTTTTAACGGCAAAGACAAAGAGGCGATGAGCCTGGTATATGATTTTATAAAAATGCCTATTATTGACACAGATATAAAGACAGCTGAATTTTCAAAATATCTGGACAATATATTTCATGCGCTGAAAATCAGTTTTGCCAATGAGATAGGTGAGCTTTCTCTGAAATTAGGCGTGGACGGGAAAAGGGCAATGGAGTTACTGTGTATGGATAAAAAATCAAATATATCCGCGAGGTATTTAAGGCCCGGGTTTGCTTTCGGAGGTTCGTGCCTTCCAAAGGATTTAAAGGCAGCGCTTTACAGGATCAGGGTAGGTGGTTTGACATTGCCATTACTTGAATCTGTTCAAAAAAGCAATGACTCATGCATCCAAAGGGCTTTTGAGGAAATTATAAAGACAAAAAAGAAAAAGATAGGCATGCTTGGCCTGAGTTTTAAGCCCGGCACAGATGATCTGCGGGAAAGCCAGATGGTAAGGCTTGCCGAATATCTGATAGGCAAAGGTTTTGATTTGAAGATATACGACAAAAATGTTTCCATGGCGCGGATAATGGGCGCGAATAAGGCCTACATACAAAAAGAAATTCCGCATGTCTCATCGCTTTTATGCGTGTCTTTGGAACATGTAATAAAAAACTCTGAGGTAATTGTATTGGGCCATGCCACAAAGGAGTTTAAAAATGCAGTCAAAGGCCTTAGAAAAGGCCAAATTTTAATCAATCTAACATGAAAACTACATCGAAGGGCATATTAATATTGGTGGAAAACTTATCTGTGCCGTTTGACAGGCGCGTGTGGCTGGAGGCCAGGGCGCTTAAAGAAAACGGGTCCGGGGTAAGCGTTATATGCCCGCGCTTTAAAGGAGAAAAGAGTTTTGAGATTCTGGAAGGAGTTAATATATACAGGTATTCCCTGGCGCCTGCCACAAAAGGCGTATTGAGCTATATAGTGGAATTTTCATATTGTTTTATTATGACGTTTTTATTAAGCCTTGTGGTATTTTTCAGGCATAACTTTGATATTATCCACGCATGCAATCCGCCTGACACATTTTTTCTTTTGGGTATTTTTTATAAGATATTCGGAAAAAAGTTTTATTATGACCAGCATGACCTGTGTCCTGAGGTATATCTTTCAAAATACGGGGAAAACAGAAAAGGCGTTCTTTACAAAGCGCTTTTATTCTTAGAGTTTCTTACATACAGGACAGCTGACAGGGTGATTGTGACGAATAATTCTTACAGACTAATGGCTGTTACAAGAGGGAAGCTGGATCCTGATAAGATTTTTGTAGTGAGAACAGGGCCTGATACGGCAAGGTTGAAAAAGGCTTCTCCGAAAGAAGAATTAAAGCTAGGGAAAAAATATCTGGTGGCATATCTGGGAGTAATGGCTCCGCAGGACGGGGTTGATTATCTTTTGATGGCAGCAGATATAATCGTGAATAAATATAAACGCAATGATATTACATTTACTTTAATAGGAAGCGGGGATTCCATAGATGATTTAAAGAGGCTGAAAGAGGGATTGTCTCTGGATAGTTCTGTGATATTTACCGGAAGAGTACCGGATGAAATGCTTTTTAGCTATCTGGCAATTTCAGATGTATGTGTGGCGCCTGATCCGAGAAATCCGCTCAATGACAAGTCCACGATGAATAAGATATTGGAATACATGGCAATGGGAAAACCTATAGTATCATTTGACCTGATCGAATCCAGATACTCGGCAGGCGGGGCTGCATTATACGCCGAGCCGAATAGCGTGGAGGATTTTGCCGATAAAATCATAGAATTGCTGGAAGACCCTGATAAGAGGCAAAAGATGGGGAGGCTTGGCTGCGAGAGGCTGAATGGCGAACTTTCCTGGGAATATAATAAAAAAAGGCTGATAGATGCGTACAGTTAAGGAATATGAAGCCCACCCGGGCTTAAACCCGGGGTTCTTTGGGCGGAATACTGAGCGGCCATTGCCTATCCGTGGCCTAAAGACCGCAGTTTTGTGGCCGCGAATGTATAAAAAATTAATAGCCGGGGCATTAGTGGCGCTTTTCGGATTTTTCCCTCTGAATATGATTGACAGAGAGGAAGAAAAAGGATGGTTTGCTTTTTATACACCATGGAACTATTGCAAAGGCTCTGTAGTGGATGTCAGCTATTTACTGGATGCGCCTGCCGGAAAACACGGATTTATGTCAGTTAAAGACGGGCATTTCTATTTTCAGGACGGAAAGCGCGCAAGGTTCTGGGGATTGAATATTCATTCAGACAGGGCGTGTTTTCCGGATCACGGCCAGGCAGAGGATATTGCAAAGAGATTGG
This sequence comes from Candidatus Omnitrophota bacterium, assembly GCA_018824725.1. Taxonomy (GTDB): domain Bacteria; phylum Omnitrophota; class Gorgyraeia; order Gorgyraeales; family Gorgyraeaceae; genus UBA10183. Next base: position 3,257 of record JAHJGB010000004.1, on the reverse strand, counting down.
CGCAGCTTGGCTGCAACGCAGTAAGGATGCATTTTCTGGATAACGAAACCCCGGGCGGCATAATAGATTCAGCCTATAATGATTCACAGCATTTTTCAGATTCGCAGATGGAGAGGCTGGATTATTTTATATATCAATTAAAACAAAACGGCATATACGTATGTTTCGACGTATTTGGATTAGGCGCCAGAAGGTTTAAAATAGGAGATGATGTGCTTCAGTATGACATGATAAAACGCCATTCTACGATGAGCGTTTCATTTTTTAATAAGCGGATTATAGAGTTGAGCAAAAAGTTTGCCGCTGATTTTTTGACCCACGTGAATCCGTATACCGGTAAAGCTTATATTGACGAACCCAGTATTGCGATGGTGGAAATGACCAATGAAAATACCATTTTTCTAAAGAGTTTATGTGAAGCGTTGCCTTCTTATTATAAGGAAGAGATACGGGGCATCTGGAAGAAATGGCTTATTGCCAAAGGCAGGGATGCTGCAGGGGAATGGCACGAAGACGGAGAATTTTTATTAGAGATTCAAAGCGGATATCAGGAAGAGATGTATAAATATCTGCGTTCGATAGGGGTAAAGGTGCCCATAGGCTCTTCGAATCTTCCATATAGTAATTTAAACCTGGCAGCGGATTCAAAGATGGATTTTATAGACATCCATGCGTATTGGGACCTCAGCGACAACCTGGACAGGATTCACAATAGGCCCCTTATAATGCAGAACTGCTTGAATTCCGCCACTATCATCAATACCATAGGCGCGGCAAAGGTTTATAAAAAACCCCTTATCTCTACGGAATGGGGGAGTAACTGGCCTAATGATTGGAGGGCTAGTGATATATTGACAACAGCTTCATACGCCAGGTTGAATGACTGGGATGGGTTGTTTTTGTATGCCTATAACGGCGGCTGGGGCATGTCCTGGGATAAGCTTGAAAAAAGGCTTTATTACGGCACAGTTATATTTAATGACCCCGCGAAGATGGGGCTTTTCCCTATAGCCAGTATTATTTTTTTAAGAGGCGATGTGGCCAGCGCAGTGAATGAATATAGGGTCTCTTATAATATCAATAAACTTTTTAATATGGAAGACGCGTATCAGGATAAATTAAAGACAGCCGGTATTATGTACGTATCCAGGCTGGAGAAGGATTTTGACAGGCAGGATACAGGTGGCATGAATTACCCGTATCTTAAAGAATTATCTCCGAAAAATAAAAGGATCATGTCTGATACAGGAGAGCTTATCAGCGATTCTGAAAAAGGGATTTTTATATTAAAAAGCCCTAAGACAGTTTCTTTTTGCGGTTTCATAGGGAAAGAAGCGCAATTTGAGTATAACGGCATAAAGTTTTCTACAGCCTCAGATTTTGCCACTTTTACAGTGACTTCCCTGGACGGGAAAGAGATCGGCTATTCAAGTCATCTCCTGGCCGCAGTTGTGGGCAGGGCCAGGAATAAAGGCCAGAAGTTTACCCCGCATATAACAAAAAAGCCAAATGATATTCAAAGGGATGTATATATTTTGAATAAAGGCGCTGCGCCTATTCTAGTAGAGGCCATAGAAGGAGAAGTAAGCATAAAAAATAATCTCCGCAAGCCTGCAAAGGTTTTCATCCTGGATGAAAACGGCCTTAGAAAATCTCAGATACCTGTGAATGCCGCTAAAGGCAGTTTTTCTTTTCGTATACAGGAGAGTTACAAAACCATATATTATGAAATAATAAAGGAGTGATATCATGATAAAAGAAAAAGAGCAGGTTTTTAGAAGACTTTCGATGGTAATAGATATGCTGGTAGTGCTTGCCGCATTTTTTGCAGCATTTATTTTAAGGCAGCACATGCATATTATTTACAGGCTGGACCTTTTTCCGGGGAAGCAGGTAATAGGAGAGCTGAGAGATTCTTTGAAGTATCTGAACATATTGCCTCTCATATTATTTACCTGGTGGGCTTCGCTCAGCGCGTCAGGCTTATATGAATCTTTCAGGAGAAAGAACTTTTTTGAATTAGTGTGGGGGATTATTAAAAGCGCGTTTCTGACAATGATAGTTATTGCAGCGGCGGCATTTATTCTGAAACTTGATTTTGTAAGCAGAAGTTTTATAGCACTTTTATTTTTAATAAGCTGCGCTTTATTGATACTAGAGCGTTTTTCTATCGTAACCTTTCTGAGGCATATGAGAAAAAAGGGTTATAACTTCAGAAACATATTGTTGGTGGGCACAGGGCAGAGGGCGGGAAATTTTATAAATCTTGTGCACAGGCATAACGAGTGGGGCTTGAGGATATTGGGCCTCATAGATGTGGACAAAGATATGCTGGATAAAACAATAGCCGGAAAAAAGGTAATAGGAACGCTGGATGATATACCAGGAATATTAAATGAGAAGGTTGTGGATGAGGTCATGTTTATAGTCCCGAGGTCCTGGCTTTCTATGATTGAAAAAAGCCTGTTGGCCTGCGAGGTTCAGGGCATAAGGACAAACATAGCCGCGGACTTTTTCAACCTGAATATAGCGCGTTCTGTCTCTAGCGAGATAGAAGGCATGCCGCTTTTGAGCTTTCAAACAACCATAGGAGAAGAATGGCAATTGTTATTAAAGAGGGTATTTGATATAATAATGTCATTGGCCGGGATAATACTGGCATTGCCGATATTCCTGGCGCTGACAGCCATGATAAAGTTTCTGTCTCCAGGGCCTGCGATATTCAAGCAGGTGAGAAGCGGATTGAACGGCAGGAAGTTTGTCATGTATAAATTCAGGACCATGATGGAAGGCGCAGAGGCTAAAAAGGCTGAACTGGAAAAGTTCAATACTATGAAAGGCCCTGTGTTTAAAATGCGCAATGACCCGAGAGTTACCAGGTTCGGCGCTTTTTTGAGAAGGTCCAGTATGGATGAATTGCCGCAACTAGTCAATGTCCTAAAAGGCGAGATGTCTATTGTGGGGCCAAGGCCGCCGCTCCCTTCAGAAATAGACAGATACGAGGTGTGGCAGAGAAGAAGGCTGAGCATGAAGCCTGGGCTTACGTGTTTATGGCAGGCAAACGGGAGAAACAATGTGGATTTTGAAAAATGGATGAAGCTGGACCTTGAATATATCGATAACTGGTCGCTGGGGATGGACCTTAAGATCATATTAAAAACAATACCGGCAGTGCTTTTTTTAATAGGCGCGCGGTAAAAGGTCCCTCGTCCCGATAAATCGGGACTCGGGATCAAATTTTGCTTCGCAAAATTTGG
>JAHJGB010000003.1 GCA_018824725.1 Candidatus Omnitrophota bacterium | reverse complement strand
GCTGCCTCTTCAAATAATTTCTCCTGATCTTCTTCATCGTTTACTATATCCTTATTATGGGGGTCGTTTATTATCAAATTATCATTTATTAGCACCTGAAGTTTTTCTCTTACTTTTTGTTCATAAAAGCCATCCACCTCGGCATAGTAAGAATCCTTTTCCTCTCTGGTAAATCCATGCAATAGTTCCTTTTCATCGTTCGTCAATTCCTGGCCTTCTTTTTCCTTTTTCACTGCCTGGTATATGGCATCGTAGTAGTAATGCTCGGCATATTTTCTATACATTTTCTTTACATAGGTCCAACTCCTCAGCCAGCGCCAGTTTTTGGAAAGCCTCACATTGCCCCACTTTGTTATCCTGGTAAGCAGTTCCTGTAAAACAGCCTTTGCTTCTTTAGTCGATAATTGTTTTCTTAGGTCATCTATATCCTTAGTGGCTATCTCTTTTCCAAATTCTATTTTTTCAATCTTATCCTTAAGAAAATCTCTTATTATGGCTTCGTCAGTATTCAATATTTTGGCTTTTTCTAAATAAGTATACAGTAGCTTCATTAAGTTTACATATTGATTGGCATAGCGTTTGCTTAAATGGTGGAGTTGGGTATCTTCGCCTTTTTCCTCTCTGCCCATAAGACTTACTAGCTCATAGAATGAATTATAAAATGCCTCGCCGCCCCCCGCCATTATATATACGCTCAATGAAAGAAGCTTATCAAAATTGTCTACCCCTGGTTTTTGCTTATAGTATGAATTAATCAAGCGTACCATGTTTACCCGGGTATCTCTGTCTTGCGGCGGATTAAGGCTGATTTCCTTAATAATAGACTTTATTTCTTCTTCTGTTTTACCTTTTGTATCGATTTTGTAATTGTTTCTTTCTTCTTCTGTTATATGGGTTTCGTTGAATAGATGCTCTATATTTTCGTTCCATAAATCCACGTATGTATCGCCTGTGATACTGTCTTTGCACAAATGGCCTTTTTCATCTATAAATATTCCTGTAAGAAGCTTTCTAATCCTATTCTTGGGCCACGGATTGATATACGTCATTAATATAGCTATCTTTTCTCTTCTCATCTTTAACCATGAAACGAACATAATGCCGAATTCCTTTATAGATAAATATCCCAATGGGAAAAAGATTATAGCAGGTATAATAGATAATATAAAAAACGCTGGATTTCCTGTCGCTCTGGACCAATTAAAACCAAATTGGGCCGCTATATACACTATAAACCCGCTGTATAAAAATCCTATTACCATGGACTGTATCCAGAACCTCTTGGCTTTATTTGTCTTCACGTCAGCTGTTCCCTTATCATCAGCTTTTGTCCTCGCGCTCTCAGCAATAAATCTGGCAAACTTGCCATCTTTATTTATGAATTTGCCGAATATCTATATACAGGTAAGCTCAATACATAAATGTAAGGCCTGAGTGTGTCCTTTATAAAAGCGGCCCAACCGATTTTGAATCTGGTAAGATACAGCTCTTTTTTGTATACCAAATCATTAACTTTTTCTTTCAGGTTGTTTGCTATTATCTGAAGGTACGCAGAAAGTGCCGCCGAATTATTAAAAGCCTCCTCATATGCTGTTAACGTCTCGCCGTTTTCCTTCTTCTCTTTTATCTTTTTATATTCAGCTATTTTTTCTTCAAGGCTTAGGCCTTTCCAATGTTCCAGGTCAGTTATATGGCTTTCTAATTCTTTTATTTTCTCTTCTAATGCGGTTCTTTCGCTATCATCTTCTGTCGCCCTGTCAAGCTGTATCTTTTTCTCCTCGAGCTCTTTTCTTTTGCGTTCTAACATCGGGCCATAATAAGCGAAATATCTATAGGCGTCTTCCTGGGCCCTGTTCCTAGGCAACCAGTTAGTGCGTTGTCCTGGCCTTTTCTCTTCTGCATCAACCATAATCTTTTCCATATATTTCACAATGCCTTCGAGTTTTTGTAAATGGTCAGTTGCTTCAGGATTGATGCCGGGAAGGCCTGAAGCAGCCTCGATAATCACTTCAAGAGGATCCCGGTCTGAATACCTGAATAAATCATCAAAGTCCTCTTGCTTGAATATACCTGCCAATAGATCATTTGGGCTTCTAATGCCTTTGCCAAAAACCCGTTCTCTCTCTGATTGATTCCAGCTCGGCCTGCCTGTTTCCTCTTCCTTATCTTCAAATAATTTCCTTCTATAAATCTCTACCTTGAACTCTATCTCGTACTCCATCATATAAGTCACCAAGCGTCTTACTAAATTTACTCTTTTTAATATCTTTTCGTTCTCGCCTTTATTCTTATCTTTCATGCCTTCATTGAATAAATACCTTAATATAGTAGGACGAGTAGAAAGAGTAT
>JAHJGB010000034.1 GCA_018824725.1 Candidatus Omnitrophota bacterium | reverse complement strand
CAATGGGAGGCGCACAATGAGGCTCAAGAGAGTTTTTATACATTCGCCCCGATACGATAAATCGGGGCTCAGTATTCCGCCCAAGGAATCCCGGGCTTTAGCCCGGGTGGGCTTCATTTTATTAAGCTTTATTTTTTTAATATATGGCTGCCAGAAACAGGAAACTGTAAAAGAGACCAGTCCGCAGGTTATACCTGTGAAGGTAGCCAGGGTAGAGCTCAAGGATATTTACAGGACTCTGGAGTATGTGGGCAGCGTAAAGGCTGAAGAACAAGCAGTCGTATATCCAAAGGTAAGCGGAAAAATAATAGAAAAGGTTAAAGAGGATGGAAGCTTTGTAGAAAAAGGAGACACGCTCTTTTATATCGACAGGGATGAGGTGGGGCTTAAGTTTGAAAAAGCGCCTGTAGAAAGCCCCTTGGACGGAGTAGTGGGCAGGATTTATGTTGATATAGGCGTCAATGTCGCTCCCGAAACGCCGGTAGCGCTTATTGTATATATGAACAAGGTAAAAATAAATTTGGATATACCGGAAAAATATCTGCCCCGGGTATTGCTCGATCAGAATGCGGATATAACAGTTGACGCATATAATGAAAAGTTTAAAGGCGTTGTCACAAAAATAAGCCCTGTGGTGGATATGGATACGAGGACTGCTCCGGTGGAGATAACAATAGACAATGAAGAGCATCTGCTTAAATCAGGAATGTTTGCCAGGGTCTCGCTTATTATAGGTGAAAGTAAATCTGTGCCTGTTGTTTTAAAAGAAGCTATTATGGGCAAAATCCCAAGCGCGTATGTATACGTTATAGAAAACAATAAAGCTATTCTGAAAAATGTTAAACTTGGCATCAGGCAGGGCGGATATTTTGAAGTAACAGACGGGATTAAAGAAGGTGACGGTGTAGTGGTTATGGGCCAGCAGAGGTTAAAAGACGGTATTGGCGTAAAAGTGGAATATTAGAGGAAGATATGAACTTACCAGAATTTGGCGTTAAAAAACCAATAACCAATCTTATGATATTCTGCGCGATACTTGTGATCGCGCTTTATAGCATTACAAAGCTAGGCATAGACATGTTTCCGGAGATAGAGCCGCCGTCTATATCTGTAATAGCGGTTTATCCCGGCGCAAACCCTCTTGATGTTGAGGCAAAGCTAGCGGAGCCTCTTGAAAACCAGCTGGGTACAACTCCCGGCCTTGAAAAGATCACGTCTCGTTCTACTGAAGGCATAGCCACTGTAACTTTGAAATTTAAATGGGGCACAAATCTTGACGAGGCTTCTAACGATGTGCGCGACAGGATTGACCTGGCAAAAAGATTCCTGCCTGATATACCTGATGAGATGGACAATCCTTTTATATTCAAGTTTAACACCGCTAATATTCCTATATTATTCCTGGGCATAACCGCGAAACAGACCTATCCGGAACTTTATGACATGGTGGATAAAAGGATAGGCGATGCGCTGAGGCAGCTTCCGGGCGTGGGCACAGTGCAGATTCAGGGTGGCGGGCTTCAGAGGCAGATAAATGTATGGTTAGACAGAGGCACCCTGGAAGGCTATGGTCTTTCAATACTTGATATACAGGATATCCTGAAGCAGGAAAACATAACGCAGCCTGTAGGCAGCATAAAATCAGGGCTTACTGATTATCTCCTGAGATTGCCCGGAGAATTTACTGATCCTGAAGAAATTAACTCAGTTATCATAGGTAAAAATGACAATAAATTTGTATATTTAAAAGATGTGGCTAGAGTGGAGGATGGTTTTAAAGAAGTGGATTCCATAGTGCGCATAAATAAAAATCCCGGCATCATGATGATGATTCAGAAACAGTCAGGAGTCAATACCGTGCAGGTTGCAAGCCAGGTAAAGGAAAAACTTGAGGCGATTAAAAAGACATTGCCCGAAGATGTGGAAATAATAACTGTTTTTGACACATCAAAGGATATCATAAATTCTCTAAATTCCCTTAAATCAAGCGTGTGGGTGGCTATATTGTTTGTCATACTAGTGGTGTGGTTTTTCCTGAGGCAGATGGCGCCGAGCATTATTATTGCCTTTACAATACCTTTTTCGCTGCTCAT
>JAHJGB010000033.1 GCA_018824725.1 Candidatus Omnitrophota bacterium | reverse complement strand
TGGATGCAGCCTATCTATGACAACCTGGAATATATACTGACCATAAGAAAAAGAAAAGAACATGTGGATGATTTGATAGAAAGCGATCTTTTGCAGCTCGAGGCCCTTACTTATATGAGAGGGAGAAGCATCCCGAATCAATTTATAATAATAGACGAGGCGCAGAACCTTACGCCTCATGAAATAAAAACAGTTGTAAGCCGCGCAGGAAATAATACAAAGATGGTCCTCACAGGAGACCCTTACCAGATAGACAGCCCGTATCTTGATTCATCCTCAAACGGGCTTAGCTACGCAGTTGAGCGCATGAAAGGCCAGGAAATGTTCGGTCATGTGACTCTTACCAAAAATGAGCGCTCAGGCCTCGCATCACTCGCCGCAGAATTACTTTAGAACACTATCGAAGCCCGACTCCCATCAAGGAAGTGATGGGAGTCGGGCTTCGATAGTCTTGGTACGCTTGTTTTTTTCAAAATTTGTAGTATACTTATTACTAGAGACAACTGAATAGTTTTACGACAAAGGCAAACCATTCGAAAGAATGGGGCGCAAAGTCAACAGGCCTAAAGCCCTAACGGGCAACGGCGGCTGGATTACCGAAATTAAGAACCTATTCTGCCACAAGGCCGAATAGGTTTTTTATTTGGGAGTCTCAAGATGAAAAAAGCCACAGTTATATTGATAGTTCTCATAGCTGTGGTTTTTTCTATAAAAGAGGTAGGCACAACATCGGTTATTATTAAAGGTAAGGCATCGTGGTATTCTCAAAATGACCCGGGAATCCTCTTAACAACAGCTAATATGGAGAGATTTGACGATTCCCAGCTTACCTGCGCTGTATGGGACCTAGCGTTCAACGCTATATTAAAGGTAACGAACCTTGAAAATGGCAAATCTGTGTTTGTGCGGGTCAATGATAGAGGCCCGGCCAGAAGATTAAACCGCGCAATAGATCTCACCAAAGAAGCTTTTTCCAGGATAGCTGACCTGGACAAAGGTCTTGCAGATGTTTCAGTGGAAATAATATAATATTTTTCAATGATATGACATATGATGGGAGCCCGGCTCCCATCACTTTGAGGGGAGCCGGGCTCCCATAGTAAATTTTAATTGACAAACAAACTAAACTAATTTATAATACTTATTAAATAAGTTTATAGAAGGGGTGCGCAATGCACAGGAAATTATTATTTTTGACAATCACAGCTATAATATTTTGCTCATTCGTATTACTAGAACAGGGATTTTGTTATAAGGTCCCTACGGATGAAAGCAACATTAAATATCTTTATGTATTCGGCGCAGACGGAAAAAGCACTTACGGCGCAATGAGAGACGAACCACAGGTCATATTTGTTAAAGTCCCCTCAAGCTATAAAGGGAATATACGGATATCTATCTATGACCCTGAAACAGGCGGCTCAATAGATGAAAAAAGCGGCCGGTGGAACACTACTACAAAATTTTCTATTTTAGGCGGAAAGAAAGCGTATACTTCGATTTTGGAAGCAGACGAATCTCATATAATTAACGATAAAGAAGATGTAAACCCAGTCAATTACTACGAAGGCGACCTCTTAGATACAAAGACATTCAGCAATGAAGCGCGGTATGACAGAGCGTTTTATAGCTTTTATCCTATTGATGCTTCAAAAGGCGAAGAAATTGACGGATATAGGTATTTTAAGATAGTTATCGAAGGCATGTCAGGAGATGACAATAATCTTTTTTCATTAAACATATCTCCCAATGACTCAGAGGCATTTAGTTTTTCTCCTGCAATAAGACTGACAGAAGCGCGCGGCGCAAAAATAGTCCTTTATCCGCAAATACCTTCTGACGCAAAAAAAATCCTAGAATATAATTACGATTTAGATCCTACAGGCGGGACAATAGAACTAATAAGTCCTTCCAGGTTTTTTAAAATAAAAGGCTCTGACACAGGTATGTGGGCGAAAACAGAAATAGAAGTATCCGGCCAGCATATGGACAAGAGATGGATTTATGAAATAACAAAG
>JAHJGB010000032.1 GCA_018824725.1 Candidatus Omnitrophota bacterium | reverse complement strand
CCCGCCGACGCAGCGGGACAGGTTCTAAAATGCCTCCTCGCTTACCAGGCCTTCTTCCTTTAAAGCCAAGTTGTCAAACTTTGCGTAATCCTTAAGAAAAGCTAGCTTTATAGATCCTACAGGGCCGTTGCGCTGTTTTGCTATTATCAGATCCGCGATACCCCTGTTCTCCTCTGTGGGGTTATAATATTCTTCCCTTAAAAGAAGCCCGACCAAATCAGCATCCTGCTCTATAGCGCCTGATTCCCTCAGATCCGAAAGCTGAGGCCTGCGGTCCTGCCTGGTTTCAACTGCCCTCGAAAGCTGGCTGACTGCTATAACAGGCACATTTAATTCCCTGGCCAACGCCTTTAATGAACGGGATATTTCTGATATTTCCTGCTGCCTGTTTTCAGCGCCTGGCATGCCCTGCATCAATTGCAGATAATCAACTATTATGAATTGTATGTTGTGCTGGGATTTCAGCCTCCTGGCCTTTGCTCTAAGCTCCAGGACAGAAAGGCCTGCTGTATCATCTATATAAATAGGCGCGTCTGAAAGTTTTCCTGCAGCGTTTGTAAGCTTCGGCCAATCTGACTGGGACAAAAACCCCGTCCTTACATTATGCGCGTTTACCTTTGCGTGAGAGCACAGCATTCTCTGCACCAGCTGCTCCTTTGACATTTCCAGGCTGAATATCACAAGAGGTATTTTTTCTATGACCCCTACGTGCTCTGCGATGGAACTCACAAGCGCGCTTTTACCCATTGAAGGCCGGCCTGCGAACACTATAAGATCCGAAGGATGCATCCCGGCTGTAAGGCTGTCGAGGTCGCTGAATCCTGTGGGGATACCTGTGACATGCGCCTTTTTCTGGTAAAGCTGGTCTATGGTTTCTATGCTGTTTTTTATTATTTCTTTAAGCGGGACAAAGCTTGATTCTATCTTTTTGGAAGAAATGTCAAATATGATGCGCTCGGCTTTATCTAAAATTTTCTCCACTTCTCCGTGCGCGTCGTAACTTTCAGTGATAATATTAGTGGCTGCGGAGATTAAATTTCTTAAAATACTTTTTTCTTTGACGATTGCGGCGTAATGCCTCACATTGGCTGCTGTGGGCACAACCGTAGTAAGATTGGCAATATATGTAGACCCGCCTACCTTATCCAGATCCCCTATTTTTTTCAATTCTTCTATCAATGTGACAATATCTATGACCTTGCTTTCGCTGTACAGTTTTATCATGCTCTCAAAAATCCTGCGGTTTGAGTCATTGTAAAAACTGGTGCTTTCCAGCATTTCTATGGCATATCCGATAGCTGTCTCTTCTATCAGCATAGACCCCAGGACAGCCATCTCTGCTTCCAGGTTTTGCGGGGGCATTTTTTCAAAACTTAAATCGATCTTATCCATTAATTATTAGCTCCCATGCTATCGCTGAACCACGCGGAACATAACGCGGAACATAACGCGGAAAAACGCAGAAATTATACATGAGTTTCAGCGTAGTTCCGCGTCTGTTCCGAACACAGTGAGGAACAGCTTCCGCGTAGTTCCGCGATTACTTCTTAACCACCCACACCTTGATTTCAGCAGTTACCTCTGGGTGTAATTTTATGGGTATCTGGTACACGCCGAGTTTTTTTATATGCTCTTCCAACATTATTTTTTTCTTGTCTATCAAAAGACCTTCCTGCTCAAATGAGTCTGCCACGTCCTGGGATGTCACGCTTCCGAAAAGCTTATCGTCATCCCCTGCCTCAACGGTTATTGTGAGGGAAAGGCCTGAAATTTTTGCTTTGAGCCCGTCCGCCTCTTTTCTCTCCTTTAGCACGGCAATTACCTTTTTCTTTTTGATATCCTCTATTATTTTCAGGTTGGAACCAACAGCTACCCGCGCCAGTTTTTTAGGGAATAAAAAATTTCTGGCAAAGCCATCTTTCACGTCTATTATGTCTCCCATTGCCCCGACGCTCTTTACATCTTCTACCAATATAACTTTCATATTTTATTCCCCCACGTACGGCAATAAAGCCACATACCTTGCCCTTTTCACAGCAGCTGCTATTTTACGCTGGTGTTGTGCGCAATTACCTGTAAGCCTGTTCGGCATTATCTTGCCTTTTTCAGTGACAAACCTTTTCAATTTCATGGTGTCTTTGTAATCTATGGACTCTGTCTTATCCAGGCAGAATCTGCACGATTTTTTTCTGAAAAATTTCTCTTTTGAATCAAATTTCTTGGTTTTCAGTTTCGGCCTTTTTGTTTTTTCATCCGATCGTCTTGGCATCTTTTTCTCCTTGTATTAAAAAGTTTAAAACGGCGTTTCTTCTTCCGACCTTACGTTATCCGCCGGCGGTTCTTCTGCAAATGTTTCTTTGTGGGTTTCTGGCATCTCTTCCGAGCCTGAGCTCTGTTTTCCCGGGGCCCCTAAAAATTGGACCCTGTCAGCCACTATATCCAGGGTGCTGCGTTTCTGGCCATCCTGTTCCCATGCGCGGTACTGCAGCCTGCCTTCTACAAACACAGGCCTGCCTTTGGTCAGGTATTGGCTGCAGCTTTCAGCCTGTTTGCCGAATACAACTATCCTGACAAAACATACCTCATCTTTTTTATCCCCGTGCTGCGTCACAAATATCCTGTTTACAGCCAGTCCGAATGTGGCAACAGGCGCGCCGCTCGGCACATAACGAAGCTCCGGGTCTCTTGTAAGATTTCCTATCATGAATACCTTGTTAAGGCTTGCCATTTCTTCCCTCCAAATTTACGAAGTAAATTTGATCCTGAGTCTCGCCACCAAAGGTGGCGGACGAAGGACCTTTTTTCTTCTCTATATTTCCACTACAAGCATGCGCAGTATAGATTCATTAAGCACAAGGTTCTTTTTTATAGCGTCTATGGCGTCCGGGATAATACTGAACTTTATAAGATAATAAATGCCTTCTTTGTATTTCTTGAGAGGATACGCCAATCTGTTTTTCCCCATTTCCTTTGTTTCTGCTACAGTGCCTTTATGTTTTGACACAAGGTCCTGTATCTGGCCCAGAATTTTATCGATGCTTGTTTTATCCAGGTCTGGTTTTAAAATAAACATTGTTTCGTACTGTTTCATCCTATCCTCCCAAATTTGTGAAACAAATTTGATCCTGAGGCAGCGTCAAAAACGCGAGTAACCGCGAGCATTTTAGGCGCTGAAGGACCTTATTTGTTAAATTTATTCATCGCGGGGTTGACGCCTTCTCTCGTCCAGCATTCACAAGCCTGTGAAGCGATGTCCAGTATTTCCGGAAGGTTTTTTTGTTCGGATTTTGTAAACCTGCCCAGGACATACCTTGAAAGGTCTTTTACGTTTTTCCTTCCCAGTATCCCCAGCCTCATCCTTGGGAATTCCTGGGTGCTGATAGACTCTATTATAGAATTTAATCCTTTATGGCCGCCGCTTGAGCCTTTGGGCTTTATCCTTATAGAGCCGAAAGGCAGCGCTATATCATCCATTACCACAAACATATCATCAGTCTTTATTTTAAGCCAGTTTAAAACAGGCCTTACTGAATGGCCTGAAAGATTCATGTATGTCTGGGGCATTGCCAATAGCGTCTTTTCTCTGCCTATTGCCCCTTCGCCTATAAGCGCATTAAACCTTTTACTGAATTTAAACTTTATGTTATTTGCCTTGGCAAATTTCTCTAAAACCAAAAATCCTATATTGTGGCGCGTAAGCTTATATTCTTCTCCTGGATTGCCAAGACCAACGATTAATTTCATTGCTCAAATATCTAGCTTCTTTGTTAATCGCTGAACCACGCGGAACATAACGCAGAAAAACGCAGAAGCTATATTTGAGCTTCAGCGTATTTCCGCGTCAGTTGCGAGCGAAGCGAGCAACTGCTTCTGCGTAGTTCCGCGATATTTATTTCTTTTCTTCTTTCTTCTCCTGCTTTGGCGCCTCAGTTTTAGGCTCTTCTTCAGCTTCTTCTTTTTCCTTCTTCTCTCTTATGAGTTCCGGCTCTAAGGCTTCGCCTTCCGCAGGCGCTGCCACAACTTCTTCAACTGTCTTGACATGTTCAACGCTGACCACTATGATTTCCGGGTCGCCTAATATCTTTACTCCTTCCGGAGGCAGCACGTCTTTCATGCTCAGCGCCTCGCCTATCTTAAGGTTTGTAACATCAATTTCCAGCTTATCAGGTATATTTGTAGGCAGGCATTCCACTTCAACTTCCCATATGACATGCTGCAACACCCCGTCTTCCTGCTTTACGCCTATTGCTTCGCCTTTTGTCATAAGGGGCACTTTTACTTTAAGTGTCTCTGTAAGGGATATCTCATTCAGGTCCAGATGCACAAGCGTGTCCTTAAAAGGGTTCTTTTGCAGCTCTTTTATGACAACTATTCTTTCTTTCTTCTTTTTGTCTCCCTCGACAAAAAGCTTTATGATGACGTTTTCCCCGGCATCTGTGTGCAGGGCCTTTGAAAGGCTTTTGGAATCTATCTTCAAGGACAGCGTGGCCTCGCCTTTTCTGTAAACCACCCCGGGCACCATTCCGGTGGTCCTGAGTTTTTTATTCTTTTCCTTGCCTTTTTCTTCTCTCAAGCTTGCTTTTAATTCTACAAAATCCATATCAATAATCTCCTTCTCGCGTGTTAATTTAAAAGTAAAAACGAAAAAGTCAAAACTACAACTAAAAATTCAAAATTTTATTTTCTTTGCTTTTAATTTTAACTTTTAAATTTTGGTTTTGCCTTTTTACTTTTGACTTTTTAGTTTGTTAATTTAACTTGCCTTAATTGAATAGGCAGCTCACGGATTCTTCGTCATGAATCCTTTTTATTGCCTCTGCTAAAAGAGGCGCTATTGATAACACCTCTATCTTTTTATGTTTTTTACCATTCTCCACAGGTATAGTATTTGTCACAAATAATTTTTTTATAACAGAATCGTTGATGCGTTTTATAGCAGGTCCTGAAAGCACGGGGTGCGTGATAGCTGCGTATATATCTTTTCCGCCCTGCTTTTTCAATGCCGCTGCTGCTTCTACAAGAGAAGATGCGGTTGCCACAAGATCGTCTATTATGATCAGATTCTTGCCTTTTATGTCTCCCAGGATATTCATTGCTTCTGTCTCTTCTCCGCTGATCCTGCGCTTATCTACTATTGCCAGGGGCGCTTCGAATTTTTTGGCATACGCCCGCGCCATTTTTATCCCGCCCACATCAGGAGACACTATTACAATATCTTTCAGTCTTATCTTCTTTATGTGGTTTACAAAGATATTTACCGCATAGAGATGGTCCATTGGTATATCGAAAAATCCCTGTATCTGTCCTGCATGCAGGTCCACTGTCAGGATCCTGTCTGCGCCTGCTTTGGTGATAAGATTTGCCACAAGTTTTGCTGTTATGGGAACGCGGGGTTGGTCTTTTCTGTCCTGCCTGGCGTAGCCGAAATAAGGCAGCACTGCTGTAATCCTTTTGGCAGAAGCCCTTTTAAGAGCGTCTATTAAAATCAAAAGCTCCATCAGATTATCATTTACAGGAGGGCATGTCGGCTGGATTATAAACACATCTCTGCCGCGTACGTTTTCATCTATCTTCACCCGTATCTCGCCTTCGCTGAATGTGGTCACAAGCGCGTCTGACAGAGGCATCTTTAAATACCTGCATATCTCCTGCGCCAATTTAGGATTCGCATTCCCGGCTATTATATTCATACCCTCTCCTGTTTATACATTCGCCCCGATAAATCGGGGCTCAGTATTCCGCCCAAGGAATTCTGGGCTTCAGCCTGTCTGGGCTTCATTTTCTTCGATTTTTATATACTATCCTGGCTGGGATTCCAACAACAGTTTTGCCTGCCGGAACATTTTTATTCCTGGTAACAACACTTCCGGCGCCTGTAATTGCCCCTCTACCCACTTTCACGGGAGCTATCAGAATAGTTCCTGTCCCTATAAATGCATTATCTTCAATAACAGTTTTATGCTTTTCTTTGCCGTCATAATTCGCAACTATTGTTCCGGCGCCTATGTTGACATTTTTGCCTATAATAGTATCCCCTATATAGCACTGATGCCTTATCTTTGTTTCCCGGCCGATAGAAGATCGCACTATTTCTACAAAATTGCCTATTCCTACCTTATCTCCCACAATGGTCCCGGGCCTCAATCTTGCAAAAGGCCCGATGCTGCAATTAGAGCCTATTTTAACATTATTTTCTATAAATGTATAGGGATATATAACCGTGTCTTTTTCTATATCCACGCCTTGTTCTATGTAAGTATTATTAGGGTCTATAACTGTCACGCCTGCGTCCATAATCTTATCCAGAATTCGTTTTTTCATCACTAATTCTGCCTTGCCGAGTTCAGCCCTAGTATTAACGCCTAAAAACTCTTCTGGGTCATTCGTGGATACTGATTCTACCAAAATGTTGGATTTTGTAAGTACTTCTATGGTGTCTGTAAGGTAATATTCTTCTTTTTTGTTATCCGGCTTTATTTTTTCAAGCCCGTAAAAAAGCGCTCTCTTATTAAAACAATACACCCCTACATTTATCTCTTCTACTATTTTTTCATAAATAGACGCATCCAGCTCCTCTACTATTTTTACAATCTTATTGCCGGAGGAGCGGATAACCCTGCCATACCCTGTGGGATTTTTAAGCTGTGCAGTCAGAAGCGTGGCGCTGGCATTGCTTGAAACATGCTTTTCAATAAGCTTTTTTATAGTTTCCTGGCTCAATAAAGGCGTATCCCCGTATAATATCAGGACATTGTCTATCTTATTATCTTTTAAAAGAGCGCTTCTTGCCCTTGTAACGGCATCGCCTGTGCCCAGAAGCTCGCTTTGGGTTATACATTTTATGCCGCGAATCTGTTGCTTGACAAGCCCCGCCTTATGGCCGACTATGGCAAAGACCTTATCCATACCGATAGAATTGACATTATCAATAAGATACTCAAGCATTGGTTTGCCGCATATATTATGCAAAACTTTAGGCAAAGAGGACTTCATCCTTATGCCTTCTCCGGCAGCAAGTATAATAGTGGCTATATTTTTCATACAATGTATAAATCGCCTTCGAATTTAGCAGTCCAGACTATCTCTGGACTGCTAAATTGGCTAAGGAATTAGTGCCTGGAAACAGTGTGTATAATTATATATGTAACGGCTTATAATGGCAAGGAAAATTATTGCCTGCTTCTACGCTTATGATGGGAGTCCGACTCCCATCATAGCAATAGCCCGCGATGGGAGTCGGACTCCCATCGTGATGCTACTTTACAAATCAACCTAGATATGAAGGGCTTCCGTAAGGTCTTTGGCAGCTGGAATCGCAGGGGTATTTTTCCAATCTTGGCCCGGCAATTGTCTGTATGAAACAATAACGCTTTTCCCGTTAGAATCTGAATATCTTGCCAGTATTGACGCCATTTTTTCTATATCGTTTTCCATGACTTTTCCCCTTGCAAGGCCCACAGCGCTAGGGATGTCTAATATATCAAATATGTAATCCCCGGCCTTTGAAAAAGACACAAGCTTTGCGTTCTCCTGTTCATCCCGGCCCACTAGAAATCTTAATTCATCGGAAATTTTGAAATGCCTGCCGATTTTTAAAAGATGAAGGTCGTTAATATCATAACGAGCGTTGTATTTTAAAAGATCCTTCAGCCTTTCCGAGAAACACTTGTCAGTCAAAAGGCACCCCCCGGCAGGACACGGATAATCATTGATCCCCAAGTCCTTTGCCAGCGCTATCTGTCTCGTGCGCCTTCTTCCGTCAATATCCAATAGTTTATCCCTGTTGATTATGCCTGATTTTTCCGGCAGCGTCGGCTCAAAAAATTTGGCAGAAAGCGGCCTTACGATAAGGCCCTCTAACCCTGATTCTTTTTCTATTGTCATTATAGCCTGTTTTCTCTGAGACATCGGCCTCTGGCCGGTTACTTCCCCTGTTATAATAAAAGAAGCCCCGATTTCTTTCATAAACTCTTTTGCTTTTTTAAAAGTAAATATCCTGCAGTCAATGCATGGGTTCATATTCCTGCCGCGCGGATATTTGGGGTTTTTAACCACTTCCATATATTCTTTTGTGATATTCATGACTTTTATAGGGACGCTGAATTTTTCCGCTACCTTTGTTGCCTGGTGCCTGCATCCTTTGGAAGTGCAATTACAGAATACCGTCAGAAAATTCAGGGCATGCACCTCTACGCCCTGATCCAGCATCAATTTTATAGCCAGCGTGCTGTCCAATCCTCCGGAAAGTAACGCCACTGCCTTTTTGTTCATGCCCTTTTGGCACACTAAAGTGTGCCCTACAATTTTGTCACAAAGGCCTTCATAAACAGGCAGGTTAAAACCTGCCTATTCTCGGCCTTTGCCTCTAAGTTTATCTAAATACTCTCTTATTTTTTTCTCGTATCCTATGTCCGTCGGTTCGTAATATATTTTCTTCTCAGGTATGTATTCCTGATCCACATAATGGCCTTCATAATCATGGGCATATTTATAACCTGTGCCGTGCCCCAGTTTTTTTGCCCCGCGATAACTGGCGTCTTTTAAATGTTTCGGGACTTCCATTGTCCTATTTTCTTCCACATCTTTCATGGCCTTGTCTATCCCAAGGTACGCTGCATTGCTTTTCGGCGCGCAGGCAATATAGCAGACTGCTTGAGCCAGAGGAATCCTGGCCTCCGGCATCCCGACAAATTCGGATATTTGAAACGCTGCATTGGCAACCACCAGAGCCTGCGGATCAGCATTGCCCACGTCCTCTGCCGCGCAGATTACAATACGGCGAGCGATAAATCTTGGATCTTCTCCCGCGTAAAGCATCTTGGCAAGCCAGTACAGCGCGGCATCCGGATCTGAGCCGCGCATACTTTTAATAAAAGCCGAGATTGTATCATAATGGCCGTCTTCATCTTTATCGTAAACAACTGCTTTTTTCTGGATAGATTCCTCGGCAACTTCAATATTGAAATCGATAACCCCGTCTTTCGCGGGTTTCGTGGTCATTGCCCCCACTTCAAGCGCATTGAGCCCTATCCTTGCGTCTCCGTCAGAGGAGTCTGCTAAAAAATCCAACGCCTTCTGGTCTATTTTGATATCCATATTGCCAAGCCCGCGCTCTTTATCTTTAAGCCCGGCCCTCAGGATCTGTATTATATTTTCCTTTGATAATTTTTTTAATTCAAAAACAATGGAGCGGGATATGAGAGGCGAGACTAGTGAAAAAAACGGATTGTGCGTAGTGGCTCCTATAAGCACAGGATTTCCGGACTCGACATCAGGCATTAAAACATCCTGCTGGGCTTTATTAAACCTGTGAATCTCGTCTATAAAAAGGATTGTTTTTTTAGCGGATGAGTGTTCGCGCTCTTTGGTGGCTTTTATCGCGTCTTTTAATTCCTGGACATTTGAAACTACCGCGTTTATCTCGTGAAAATATGCTTTTGTGACATTTGCAATCACATGCGCAAGCGTGGTCTTGCCTGTCCCTGGCGGGCCGTAAAGGATAAGAGACGTAATCCTGTCGGCATCTATCGCTCTTTTTAAGAGTTTTCCTTCGCCTAGGATATGTTCCTGGCCTACAAATTCTTTAAGCGAGCGCGGCCGCATCTTTACAGCCAGAGGAAATCTTTTTTCTATAATTTTTTTATTGGATTCGAATAAGTCTGGCATGCTAAAAAAATCCCCACATATGCCGTGTGAAAGGATGCTTAATTGAACCCATTAAGCACGTGGGCGCCTTCTCAGGTGTTTATTGTTCCCTTGTAATTATGCCAAGGTCTACAGCCGCATCTGAAGTCAGGCTCCCCAGTATTTGGTGTTGGCTCAAAAACTTCCATTTCACCACGTACATCGTAGGGACAATTTAAATATAGCATAAAAATCCCTGAAAGTCAAAAGTAAAAACTCAAAAGTCAAAACTATAATTAAAAATTTAAAACTTTTCTAATTTTAACTTTTAAATTTTGGTTTTACCTTTTTACTTTACCTTATCTGCGCTCCTAATCGCTTTGTAAGCGCATCCTGCACTTTTTTGTGGCTCTCATTCACTTCTTTATCGTTCAGGGTTCTTTCGTCTGACCGGTATTCTATGGTATAGGCCAGGCTCTTCTTGCCTTCCTGTATCTGCTGGCCTTTGTAAAGATCAAACACATCCACGTTTCTCACGAGCCCTCTCGCCTCTTCTTTTATAACATCATAAATGCCTGAAGCATTTATAGTGTCGTCTAAAAGAATAGCTATATCCCTTTTAATAGACGGGTATTTAGGCAGCGGCCTGAATGTCTTTTTTAAATTGGCGCAAGCAAGCAGACTATCGAGAGAAAACTCCGCTAGATAGACTTTTCTTTTGATATCAAATTTTCTTGCCACTTCTTCTTTAACTTCTCCGAAAACCCCGCAGGCCTTAGCGCTCACATTTACAGCAATAGCCATATTTTCTTTTAAAGAAGGGTGCTCTGTTTTCTCAATTCTATAGTCAGGCACTCCTATATGATCCAGGAGAATCTCGATTATGCCTTTTAAGTCAAATAAATCCAGCTCCCTGGATTTTTCTTTCCAATTGCCTGGTTTATTGCCGCAGATACCTATTGAAAGATGCATAACCTCATCAGCCTGTCCGGTTGCTTTATTCATAATATAAACTTTGTTCAGTTCGAAAAGCTGCAAGAGGCTATTCTTCCTGTTCAGATTCCAATTCAAAACCTCCAGCATTTCTGACAAAAGGCTCGGCCTCATAATCTCCTGCTGTGAGCTCATCGGATTCTTTAGGTTCACTAACTTCTCCAAAGAAATGCCCAGGTGCTCTATCGCATTCCTGCTGGTCAATGAATACGTCATGATCTCATTCAGGCCCATGCCGCATAAAACCTTTCTTACCTCATTCTCAAGGGAAACGGTTTTTTTCTCAAGCTGGTATGTCTTATGAGGCGTAAAAGCCGGGAGCCTGGAAGGGACTTTATCATAACCATAAAGCCTGGCAACCTCTTCTATTAAATCTATGTCTTTACCAAGATCAGTCCTGTATGGCGGAATTGTTACAATTATTTTATTTTTCTTTTTAACGGGGTTGAGGTTTAATTTTTTAAATATATCTTTTATTCTTTCAGGGGCTATGTGTATGCCGAGTATCCTCAGGACTTCATCCAGAGAAAGTGTTATTTCTTTTTCCTTTTCTATGCCGGAGCCTACGTCGCTAATTTTACCTGCCAGCCTTCCTCCTGCTGTTTCTTTGACCAACTCCTGCGCCCTGACGCTGGAAGCAAATATCATTGCCTGGTCAATGCCTCTTTCAAACCTGTAGCTTGACTCTGATGCCAGGCCTAACTGCCTGCAGGCCT
>JAHJGB010000031.1 GCA_018824725.1 Candidatus Omnitrophota bacterium | reverse complement strand
GGAGATAAATCGATCGATTGGATCGAAAAGCAGTCGGATGATACATTATATACGCATGCGAAGACGGTGGTAATTAATATGGCAAAGGAAGGCCATTTAAAATTATTTTTCAAAGCTAAATCAAAACCAAAAGTAAAAAAATAAAGAGAGGGTTACTTTGGCCGAAGAATATTTCCCTAACATCAACCGCGCGGCGGTGATTGTGAAGATTAAACTGTATTTATAAAGTTTTATTACTGAATCTACTGGATTTTATAATGACCAAAAAGAACAAGCTTGATTGCGTTTCGGAGTTTGCCAAAAAGTGGCTGGTATATTATAGGGCCGCGAGCGATTGGATATTGGCTATTGACCGGCTTGGGCTTTCATCAATAAGTCATTATGATTGGCTTACCAAAGATGAGGTGTTTCGCAAGTTTGAGAAAACTCTAAAGAAGCATAACGTGAAACGACCTGATTTGGCGAAGATTCATCAGGAGGCCAATGAAGCGGCTATTCTAATTCTGGAGTATTTATTCGGGCCTAATGAAACACCGGTTATCCCGGAATTCCCCGAGTGGTTTCCTGGCGGTTATGAGGAATGGTGCAAGAAGACAGACGATATGGACCTTAATATGATGCATCGCATAATGGGAGCGAGGAATAAAATAATTGCCGCTGAACTTAAACCCAAGCCGAAATTAATGCCGCGAAGCGGCTGGTCAAGCCCCTACTCTATAACCCACTGGGCAAAGGTATTCAATATTAGCCGCAAGACTATGCAAACTTGGCTTGATAACAATCAGATAGAAGCCCGCAAGATCGGTAGTAAATGGCAGATAGCTACCGAAGAACTTCCTCGTGCCGACGATAAAGACCTTACTGTTTAACCAATCCTCTCTTAAGTTTTTACTTCGTAACAAATCCTTCAAAAATTCCACACCAAAAATCCTGTTTTATTGAGAATTATTGCGTAAATTTGGGTAATTTTGAGCAAAATTGGGAAAGCAGATTTTTGCCTGTGATAAACTCCGAAGTAGAAAGAAATTACAAGGAGGCGTATCTCATGGAGAGTTTGTTTACAGTCGAGCGGCTCATGCATTATCTGAACTTAAGGAAAAGCCAGATTGATTATCTGGTTAAAAACGGCTTAATCCCGCATTTTAAACTTCCCAACGGAGAGATTCTTTTCCGGGCCTCTGAAATTGAGATATGGCTTTACTCCTGCAGGATACCAAATAACGACAAAAAACTGCGTAAAATTATGAGCCAGTCGAGGAAGTGGAAGGGGCAGCAGAAAACCAGGGATGCTTATGGCAAGAAGTAGGTATATAAAACCGGGC
The DNA here is from genome assembly GCA_018824725.1 of Candidatus Omnitrophota bacterium. GTDB lineage: Bacteria > Omnitrophota > Gorgyraeia > Gorgyraeales > Gorgyraeaceae > UBA10183. The sequence goes on along the minus strand of JAHJGB010000031.1, from coordinate 1,192 downwards.
TTTTTTAAGGATGAAGACATAAAAGAATTACCTTATGAAGCGCGGCTATTTTATCAGGGGTTATGGATAGAGGCTGATAGAGAGGGCAGGGGCGAGGATCGGCCGGAACGTCTGAAAATAGAAATAATGCCTTATGATGACATCGATGCCGAGAAAATGATGCAGTTTTTAGCTTGTCCTAAGAGAAGCACTAAAAGGCCGTTTATTATCCGCTATGAAGCCGACGGGCAGAAATACTATCAAATAATCACCTGGCATAAGCATCAGAGGATTCACCATACGGAGGGCCCTAGCGAAATTCCTCCGCCTAACCGTGCTTTAACCGTTAAAGAACCGTTATGCAACCGTTAGATAACGTACTTGCTACAAATATCTCGGGAGGGAATGGGAATAGGAATGGGGATTGGAATAGGAATAGGAATGGAGTAGTTAATAAACAGACTTCGTCAGCTTCGCTGTTTCTTATTATGGGTCCCTTTGGGTGGGGCTTGGGCTGAGGGTCGGGTGAGGCGCAGTCTGTCAGTGATACTAAATTTTAAAAATCGATGTCATGTCCTATCGGTATATCGTATCAATGGTAAAATGGTTGAAAATACGTTCAAAACGGCTATTTTGGGGCAGAAATCGGGCTTTCGTGGTCATTTTGGGGCTTTTTTGCTGATATTAGAAATGTCGGTATGTCAATAAACCGGACATAGCCGGACATCAAAATGTCCTATTGCAGAGTAGGAACCAAGAGATGGCAAAGGAACATAGAGTTATTGTTGAAACCGGAGCGAAAGCGCGCGGATGGGACGCTTTAGAGATAAAGCTCAAAGGCCGGGGTCTGTCTGTAGCAGAGGTTCAAGAGGCTCGTAAGTCGTTTTATGAGGGGATAGAGGTTTTGTCTAAGATGTTCTTGTCGGCTTACGATATGGAGAAGAAAGAATGAGTTGCATAAATAACTTGTATAAGATTGTATAATACGGTATACTACGCTTGTTTCTACAAGGACGCTAATCATGAAAACTTATACGGTGTCAGAGACGGCAAAAATCTTGGGTGTTCATCGCCAGACGATGATTAACTGGATACGAAGAGGCTGGGTTAAACCCAAAAGGGATTACAAGGACTGGCCTGTATTTACGGATGAGTGTATCAAGAAGATCAAGGATTGGCGGGAGAAGTTAAAGGATGAATAAAAAATTAGTAG
>JAHJGB010000030.1 GCA_018824725.1 Candidatus Omnitrophota bacterium | reverse complement strand
TGATGGGAGTCGGACTCCCATCAGTATAAATATGGATAAGCATAAATTTTATATGGAAAAGGTTCTGGAGCTGGCTGAAAAAGGTAGGCTCACTACCAGCCCTAATCCTATGGTAGGAGCGCTTATTGTAAAGAAAGGAAAGATTATAGCCAGCGCTTATCATGCCCGGCCAGGAGGGCTTCACGCAGAGGCAATTGCATTAAAAAGAGCAGGTAGTAAGGCAAAAGGCGCAGCGCTTTATGTGAATATGGAGCCGTGCTGTCACTTAGGCAGAACGCCCCCTTGCGCAAAAGCAATTATAAAAAGCGGGATAAAAAAGGTCTTTTTTTCAATAATAGACCCTAATCCTTTAAATAACGGTAAAGGCAAAAAGGAATTAGAGAAAAATGGCATAAAGGTCAGTGTCGGGCTTTTAAATAAAGAGGCGCGGAAATTGAACGAAGTTTTTATAAAGTATGTTACAAAGAAAATGCCGTTTGTGACAATAAAGGCTGCCGAGTCCCTGGACGGTAAAATTGCCACAAAGACAATGGATTCAAAATGGATCACAACAGATGCCTCCAGGGATTATTCGCACAGATTGCGTAGTGAGATGGACGCGGTATTAGTGGGGGTAAATACAATAATAAGAGACGATCCGGTCCTGATCTCAAGAAGAAATAAATCTCCTATAAAGATAGTGCTGGATTCAAACCTAGGAGTGCCTGTAGGCGCAAATATTTTTTCAAAAAAATCCCCAGCATTGAATATAGTGGCAATTTTAAGAAAATCTTTAAATGACCCGCGTATATTTAAAAAAGTGGAGAAGTTTAATAAAAAAGGAATACTGGTTATAGCGTGCCCAGGGAAAAATAACAGAATTGACCTAGTCTGGCTTTTAAAAGAGCTGGCAGAGCTTGAGATCAGCCTCCTCCTGGTAGAAGGCGGAGGCGATACTATATCAGGATTTTTAGAGCAGGGCCTTGCGGACAAGGTTCTATTTTTTATAGCGCCTAAAATTATAGGAGGAAGAGGAGCTGTCACTTCTGTTGAAGGTAAGGGCGCAGATAAAGTAAGCCAGGCAATAAGGCTAAAAGATGTAAAAGTTGAAATGGTAGGCGAAGATATTTTGGTAAGCGCTAGGCCAACAACTAGAAAAGCGACTTTGTTGAATTTATAATGGGGTGGGTATGTTTACAGGGATCATCGAAGAAGTCGGGGTAGTAAAAGGGATAAGTCGGACGGGTACAGGTGCCTTATTGAAAATAAAAGCTGAAAAAGTGCATTCCGACGCTAAAATAGGAGACAGCATCTGCGTGAACGGGTCGTGCCTGAGCGTTACGGAGATTAGCGGGAATATTTTGAGTTTTGATGTAATTCCTGAAACGCTTAAAAGAACTACATCGGCTAATTTAAAGATAAATGACCTTGTAAACCTGGAAAGAAGCATGAAGGCTGACGCGAGGATAGGCGGGCATTTTCTGACTGGCCATGTGGATTACAAAGGAAGCATTGCGGATATGTCTAGAAAGTCAGACGGGGCAGGTTATAAAATTTCTCTTCCGAAAGAATACGCAGGTTTTGTTGTTGAAAAAGGCTCTGTGGGGCTGGATGGCGTAAGCCTTACAGTGGCAAGCGTAACAAAAGAAGATTTTACAGTATACCTTATACCGCAGACGCTTAAAAGCACTACATTTTCCGCAAAGAAAAAAGGCGATTTTATCAACGTGGAAACAGATATAATAGGAAAATACGTAGCAAAGGATAAAACAAAGGCCAGCGATTTTAAAGATATTCTGAAAGAATACGGATACATGCAGTAATATAATGCGACGTAGAATATTTGCTAAAATATTTTTTGTACTCGTAATATTAATAGTAACCCTTTCCATAGCGGCTTATTTTCTTGCCAAGCCGGTTTTGGTTCCGATAATCAATAAAGAACTTCAGAAGGTCTTCAAAGAAAGCTCTGTTTCAGACTTCAGGCTGACAAAAGATTTTATAGAATTCTATGGTCTAGAAATCAGGGAATATGGTTCTTATGATTTGAAAATCAAAAAGGCCAGGATTTATTATAGTCTACAGTCTATATTGAAAAAGAAAATAGGCAAAGTTGAAGCCCTTGATTTAAATATAGATTTCAATAAAAACGATATAAAAATAAAAGCAAACGCTTCTCTTCAGCTGGACATACCCGCCAAAACTATTGATTATATAAAACTCAATGTTTCTTCTTTGAGCACCAGTCTATTTCAGATAGAAGGCATAACGTTAAATGCAGAGCAGGCGAGAGACGCCGGGGAATTTTATATAAAGGCGGTTAATTACAATAAATTAAAAATAGGCGATATTGTTGGGAAAAGCGAACTAGAAGGCAGTGTTTTGAATATAAATCCTGTGCTGGTAAGTTTTATAGGCGGGAGCGTCAAGGGGGAATTCAGTATTTTATTGGATCAGGACATGAATTATAATCTCAGATTAAACAGCCAGGGCCTGGAGATTAAAAGGCTTGTGAATGATATGGAGTTTAATGAGAAATTCGATATGACAGGCAGGCTGGACGGGGAATTTTCTCTATCAGGTAATATCCTGGGCATAAAAGATATAAAAGGTTATTTTAATACAGATGCTAACGGAGGAGTATTGATAATAAAAGATAAGACCTTCCTGGAAAATGTTGCCAGGCAGTCAAATCAATCGCTTGATATAATAGTGGAAAGTTTTAAGAATTACAATTATAATAATGGGATAATAAAACTCGGTATGGAGAGCGGCAATCTTACTATGGATATGATGCTGGATGGCATAGCCGGAAAGAGGAGTTTGACACTGGTATTGCACGACTTTAATAAGGAGGAGAAGCCATGAAAAGATATTGGATCATATTAATAGCGCTGGTTGCATTTTTTGGCTGCGCCAGGATAAGAGTAGAAGCGCCTAAGGAAGCTATAAAACTTGACATCTCAATGAGGCTGGATATCTATCAGCATGTTGCAAAGGATATTGATGCTATAGAAGATATAGTTTCCGGAAATGAACCAAAGACATCCCCGGGCAAAAAAGGAAGCGCGCTGGACATATTTGTAAAAGACGCGTATGCCCAGGATTCATTTGGGCCTGAGGTTGAGCAGGCAGCGTATGGCCGCAGAGATAGAAAGCCTCAGCTCGATTCGCTGGAGACGAGCGGAGCAGTTGGCGAGAATAAGCTTGGCATGGTTGAGATAAGAGGGAGTGCGGATTCTGCTATAGTTGATGCAGAAAATAGCGACCGCATGGTGATATATAAAGCAATTGCCCAGAAAAACGGGATTAGCATCGAAGAGGTCCAGAAGATGTATGCGAAAAAATTGCAGGATGGTGCTACCTCCGGAACGCCGGTAGAAGTTTTAAACGAATCATCCGGCCGGTACGAGTGGAAGATAAAATGATAATAGCAATAAACATCATAGGCTTTTGCGTCATAGCGATTCTGATATACTTTTTTAGCAGAAAGATGAGCAGTTCTGCGTCAAAAGAGAATGAAGAAAAAATAAACGCGCTTCGCAGAGAATGGAGCGATACGCTTTCAAAAAATACAGAGTTGATTTTAAGCCAGCTGGCGTCAGTGAATAGCGGCGTAGGCCAGAGATTGGATAATGCCGCAAGGGTTTTCGGAGATGTTCAGAAGAGCCTCGGGGCCCTGGATGAAAAGGCTCAACAGATCCATGATGTCGGCAAGGACATAGCGAGTTTACAGGAAATACTCAAGGCTCCTAAAATGAGAGGCGGGCTCGGAGAATTGTTTCTTGAATCGCTTTTAGGGCAGGTAATGCCCAGTAAGGATTTTTACGAGCTTCAGCATTGTTTTAAAACAGGAGAAAGGGTAGATGCAGCTATTAAAATAGGGGATCGCCTGGTCAGTGTGGATTCAAAATTTCCTTTGGAGAGCTTCAAGCGTTTCATGGACGCAGGAAATGATGAAGATAAAAAACGCGCTAAAAAAGAATTCATAAAAGCGGTAAAAGACCACATAGACTCCATTGCTAATAAATATATACTTCCGGATGAAGGCACTTATGATTTCGCTTTGATGTACATCCCTGCGGAAAATGTTTATTACGAGACAATCATAAAGGATGAAGGGTTCGGCGAGGAAAAGTCTATATTCATGCACGCCATATCCAAAAAAGTAATTCCTGTTTCGCCAAATAGTTTTTACGCATATTTACAGGTGATTATCCTTGGCATGAAAGGCCTGAAGGTGGAAGAAAAGGCGCAAGAAGTGATAAAGATGCTCATTACTTTAAAGGGTTCTCTCGGAAAATTCACGCAGGATTTTGAGGTAATGGGCAGTCACATTGACAATATAAAATCAAGCTACGAAAGGGCAGTAAAGAGCCTGGACAAATTCGAAGACAAGCTGCTCTCTGCAGATTCACTGGAAGATAAAAAGAAATTAACATAGATAACGAACGGGGAGTAGCGCAGTTGGCTAGCGCGCTTGCTTCGGGAGCAAGAGGCCGGCGGTTCGAATCCGCCCTCCCCGACCATTCTGTCCATGTATCAATATCATCATATACACTGTAATAATGAGTAGTAAGGGTCTTTAGACCCGACCTATGCTATGACGCGCCTAAAGGCGCTTACTACATTTAAGGCACTATCACAAATTTAGT
>JAHJGB010000029.1 GCA_018824725.1 Candidatus Omnitrophota bacterium | reverse complement strand
CGAGGCCGGAGATCTGGGAATTCAGCCTGGATTCTGAGTCGAGTTTTTCCTTTTGAATCGCGGAGAGCTGGCCTGAGAGCTTTGATTCAAGTTCGTCTTTTTGTTTTGCAAGAGCTGCCAGTTCCGACTTTGATTTACCGGCGTTATCTTCGCCCTGCTTAACTAAGCTAGCGATGTCCTGTCTGAGTTTTTGCTCTGCCACCAGTTTCTCTTTGTCCAAAGTAAGAACTTGATTGTTGAGCGTTGCCGTCTGTAAATTAAGCCTTAATTCAGAATCTTCTTTTTGCTTCCCCAGGTTCGTCAGGTCTTGTTTATATTTTGATTCCGAGTCGAGTTTTTCCTTGGCCAAGCTATCAAGTTCAGAGCGAAGTTTTTGCTCTGTCTCCTGGTTTTGCTTGCCCAAAGCGCTCACCTGGTTACTGAACGCGGTTCTTTCCTTTTCAAAGTTTGCGATCTGGCCGGAAAGCAGCTGCTCTGTCTCTTTCTTTTGCTTCTCTAAATTTGCCAGGTCTTGTTTATATTTTGATTCCGAGTCAAGTTTTTCCTTGGTTAAGTCGGCAAATCTTTGCTCTAGTTCCTTGTTTTGTTTGTATAAAGTTAAAAATTGTTCGTTTAGGCTTGTTACCTTCGAGTTTAATTTTGCTTCAGAATCCTCTTTCTCCTTCTGCAGTTTTAAGGCATCTTCTTTTAGACTGGTTATACTATTTTCGCTTTGTTTAGTAATACCCGCAATATCGGATTTTAATTTTTGTTCGAGTTCCTGTTTTTGCTGAGTTAAAGCGCTTAGCTGATTATTAAGCGAGGTTCTTTCCTTTTCAAAACTTGCGATCTGGCCGGAGAGCAGTTGCTCTGTTTCGTTCTTTTGCTTCCCCAGGTTCGTCAGGTCTTGTTTATATTTTGATTCTGAGTCGAGTTTTTCCTTGGTCAGCCCGTCAAGTTCAGAAAGGAGCCTTTGCTCCGTTTCCCTCTTCTGTTTATCCAGAACAAGAAGCTGGTCTTCCAATGTTTTCTTGGATTTTACCAAATTATCTACTTGCAGCCGCAAACTGCTCTTTTCGTCTTCAAGCGAAACTGTCAGCCCTTTTAATTCATTCTGCGTCCGGGCATTCATATTCTTTATATTCACAAGCTCATTGCTCAGGGTAGCGGATAAGCTATCTTTTTGCCTGCGTAATTCTATTACTTCCGACAATAATCTTGCATTTTCATTCTGCAAATTGCTCAGTTCGCTATTTAATAATTGGCCTCTTTGCGAAGAAATGTTTTCCTGTTCTCTGGATATAAATTCTGATGCGTTGGTGGCTGCTGCGGCTGGAGTCGTAGAAGCTGCACCGGAAACCACATCTGGAACTATTACCCTGTCTCCTATATTTATTGCGAGATTTTTGTCTGTGCTGAGAGACCAGGCCTCTGACATTTCAGGCTTCACATCCTTTATGACAAAAGTGGCGAGATATTCGGAATGCCTGTAGACCTCGACCAGGGCTCCCACTTTTACCTCTTTTTCGCCTAAATCAGTAAAAATAAAACCTGCCTTGTTGGCTGCGTAAAGGACAGAGCCTTCCTTTGAGCCTTTTGCCTGTGACGATGGGGCCAAACAAGATATGACAAGAAAACAAATTATAACGAAGACAGCGGCAGCCGTATATATTCGAGCTATTCTGTTTAAAGGAATATTTAACACAAATGTTCTTCCTTTTTAAGAGTTACGTTTAAGATTTTTATGCACCCTTAACGCGGATTCAAGCAGGGATAACCCTTCCTGAAAATCTTTATGCTTGCAAAAAATACCTGAGATTCCATATTTCATCGCTTCTGCAGTCTTTGGGTCATCCACATATGCGCTTATAACTATTATGGGAACATTTTTATCGAATTCCCTGATTTTTTTAATCGCTTCTACGCCGTCCATCTTTGGCATCCGCAAATCAATCAGGATAATATCCAGCTCTTCTTTTTTCGCCAGGTCAATTGCAACCTCTCCATCCCCTGCGGTTATAACAGAATAACCTTTTGATTCAAGCCAAAACTTCATAAGCTGAATAAAATCCGGCTCGTCATCTACCAACAGAATCCTTTTTTCTTTATCCATAAACCCTCCAGCATATTTACAGATGTCATTATTGCAACATATTACGCGGTAGTCAAGCGTGAATTGTGTTCAAAGGCAATGTGAAAATAAATCTTGCGCCCTGGTTTTGTTCGCTTTCCGCCCAAATTCTTCCGCCGTGCAATTCTACTATCTCCTTAGCGATAGACAACCCTATGCCTGTTCCGATTATTTCGCTGTGCGGTTTTCCGGTTGCCTGATAAAATTTATCAAATACCTTCTTGAGATCGCCCTGAGCTATGCCGCTGCCCGTATCCTGGACAATGACCTTAATCTCCTTGTTCTCATTATCGAAACTTGCTTCTATAATTATGCTGCCATTATTTGGAGTAAATTTAATAGCATTTCCTATGAGGTTATTCAAAATCTGGTTTATTCTATTCGGGTCCACATATAAATCTGAAATGGGACCATGGATATTTTTTTCCATCCTGATGGATTTTGTGCTTGCCCATGTGTCAAAACTCTTAAGAGATTCGTCAATCATGTTCTCTATTGAACAAAGTTCGCGCATCAAGTCCATCCTGCCTGCTTCCAGCTTGGAAAGGTCTAAGAGGTCATCGATAAGAAGGCTTAATCTCTTGAGATTGCGCTCAGCTATGCTTAAAAATTGTTCCTGATTTTGGCTAATAGGCCCGGCGGCATTGCTAAGGATTAAGGTTATGGATTTTTCGATAGCTATGAGAGGTGTCCGCAGTTCATGAGAAACGCTGGATACAAAATTTGATTTCAATTGATCCAATTCTTTCTGCTTAGTGATATCGCTCAAAACAGAGACCATCCCGACCGTATAGCCGTTCTCATTCTCTATAACCGCGCTAGAGGCCCTTAATATCTTCTTGGTTTCGTCCTGCTGGCTTACAAGCTCTATTTCTCTGCCTTTGGAGCCCGGCGTATTTTTTACCAAGGATATCAGCTGCTCTTCTCTTAAATTCTCCAGGACAGGCCTGCCTATCTTATCCTTTTTCGAAACCCCTAAAAGCTTCTCTGCGGCGGGGTTCATCATGATAACATTGCCTGACGAATCCACGACCAACAGGCCTTCTGCTATGCTTTTTATTACCGCCTCTGTTTGTTTTCTATCAACCAGCTCCTTTTCATATTTACCCCATGCGACTTCTTCGTTTTGTATCTTTTCTTTGATAACTGATTCATATTTCCTGCTTAATTCTTGCGTGTGCAGGATAATCTTCTTATCTAATTCCTTATTAAACATATCGGAAACAACCTTGGTAACCTGCTCGCAATCCTTCTCTGAATCAACTATATTCGCCAACTCATTATATATAATGCGTTCTAACGGCTCTTCGACAGAGATATCTCTATCAAGATATTTTATTCTTTTTTTATTTTTATCTAATGCCTTTTTTGAATTATCCGATAACGCGGAGAAATATACCAATAGAAAAGCAATTATTACGCTTACGACGCCTGTTATTATGTATACAGTTGCGAGATGAGAAGACATTTTATATATATCTCCTAAAGATAAAAATATATTTAAATGATATCACAATAACTATATTTATTCAAGAACTTAGTGAATCTGAAAAACAATATTCTTTTAAATCCTTATTACATATTTGTTGATGCCTCCTGGACCAGAGGCAAGATTGCCAGGACTTCGTCTTTGGTCATTCTTCCGAGCTTTGCAAACCTGAGACCGCCTTCAGGATCCCTGTTTTCCCTTACTATCTGTAATTTCTTAGGCCCATTATTATAGGAATGGACGCTTACTGTTATTTTTCCGTCATCATTTTCATGAGATTTGGAAAATACTTCTTTATCAAGACTTGCATCGTACGGCATATCCCCTCCCTTTTCTATCCTGTTAAGCCAGCCACAAAGCCTGACGCCCATGCCCAGGCAAGATTGTAACCGCCCCTTTCGCCATTTACATTCAGAATCTCGCCTGCAAAATAAACGCCTTTTTTAAATTGTGATTCAAGAGTAAGTTCCTTAACCTCTTCCGTATCTATCCCGCCTGAGGTAAACTCTGCCTCGTTCCAGCCTCTTGTTCCTATTATATCAAATCTTTTGCCTTTTAGCATCTTTACTATTTTTTCAATACTTGCATTCCTGAATAAATCCCTGAAAATAAGGCTGAATTTATTGGGTAATATCCCTATGACTAAATTTTCCGGGTTAAAACCTTTCTGAATCCTATGCCTGATTTCTTCTGTAAGCTCATCCACATCCATAAAAGGTACCATATCAATTGAAACCTGGACGCCTTTTTTCGCAAGCCTATTTATGGCTATAGAAACATCTTCGCTGATATCTAATATGGCAGTGCCGGAAAGCCCGTATTTAGTAAAAACCAATTCGCTTTCTGTTTGGTTTTTTTCTTTACCGTCTATTATCGCTTTCGCAGAACACTGTATTTTCTGGCCCTGAAGCAGGTGGCAAAACCTGTCTTTTACCAGAAGCGAAACAGCGCTCGGCACAGGCTCTATAATTTTATGGCCGAACGATCCGGCTAAAGCATAACAGCTTCCGTCGGAACCAAGGCTTGGATAGGCTTTTCCGCCTCCGGTTATTATAATGTCATCGCAAGAAACGCTTTTTCCGGTTTTGGATTTTACTATAAATCCTTTGGCTGAGCCGGTAATGCCGCTTACTTCAAAACCAAACTCCACTGCTACTTTTAAATTTTTCAGCTCGTCTTCCAGTACCTTTAAAACGCTCGCTGCCTGATCCGTAACAGGAAAGACCCTGTTCCCTTCGGAACATAGCTTCAGGCCAAGCTCGCTGAAAAAATCTTCTATTTCCTCCCTGCCGAATCTGGAAAATACACTTTTTACAAGTTCACGCGATTCCGGATTATAATGCGCTTCGTTTAAATCCAGATTAGATATATTGCACCTGCCTGAGCCTGAAATAAGTATTTTTTTTCCAAGCCGCGGCATCTTTTCGCAGATAATGACTTTTTTACCTTTTCGGCAGGCGCTGATAGCCGCAGTTATTCCTGCTGCGCCGCCTCCTATAACCGCAATATCAAATTTTTGCATTTATACATTCGCGGCCACAAAACCGCGACCTTTGGTTCGACAAGCTCACCATCCCTCGAATCATCCCGAGCGAAGTCGAGGGACAGGGTGCGGATAGAATATGGCCGCTCAGTATTCCGCCCAAGGAACCCTGGGCTTAAGCCCATGCGGGCTTCATTTTCTTACTTTTTTCCTGATATCGTGCTCATCCTCGATCTCGCCCACTATTTCCTCTAACAGGTCTTCCATGGTCACCAGGCCCTGAATCTTGCCGTACGAATCAATTACAATGGCCAGGTGAGTGTGGCCTTTCTGGAATTCCTTTAACAGCTCTGCCACATTTTTGGAATCAGGGACAAAGGTAGGCGGATATATTATATCTTGGAGAATTACAAGGTCTCTGTTGGCAGAAAGATTCAATAAATCCTTCATGTTTATAACGCCGACTATATTGTCCGGGCTGTCTTTATAAACAGGGAGCCTGGAGTAGCCTGACTCAAGGACATTATCCAGTATATCCTCTATATTTGCGCCCATATCAATCAATATCATTTTATCTTTTGGTATCATTAAGGTCTTTACAACAGTATTGCTGAATTCAAACACCTTCGTAAGCATTTTATATTTATCTTTAAGCTTCGGACTTTCTTCTTCGCCTATCCTGATGAGCGCCTTTATCTCATCTTCGACTACAAGAGACGGTTTACCTTTAGTACCGCCTCCAAGAAGGTTCACTATGAAATTAGTTATAGCCGACAAGATCTTTACCACGGGAGATAGAATAATTATAAGGTATTTCACTGTCGTGGAAAGATATAATGCAATCCTTACAGGTTTTTTCGCAGATAATGTTTTAGCAGCTACTTCAAAAATTATTATAAGAAAAGAGGCTACGATCGTAGCAAGCAATATGCTTCTGGTATTGCTTCCGTTGAAAGAAACTATTATAACCGTAACTATGGATGCTATAAAAGCGTCCACGATATTATTCGCTACAAGAATGGCTCCGAAAAATTTCTCAGGCGTCTCCAGCATTTTCAGGATTATCTTTGCTGACTTTGACCCGTCAGCTGCAAGCCGCCTTAGCTTTATGATGCTCGCCGCTATAATAGCTGTTTCAGACGCAGCTGTCAAAGCGCCTATCAAAAGTAAGATTACCAGCAATAAAAGTTCTATGGTTATTTTCATTTTTGTATAAAGTTTATCATATCATCCGCTAATGGCAAATTAAAATTCATTTTGATGCCGGTGGCAGGGTGTATGAATTCAAGCGCTTTAGCGTGAAGCGCTGTCCTCTTAAACTTTAGCTCGAAGTCTTTCCTGAATGCGTATACGCTTTCTCCCACCAGCGGATGCCCAAGTCCTTTAAAGTGTATCCTGATCTGATTTGTCCTGCCTGTAACCGGCTTCACCTCTAATATGGTAAAATCCTTTCTTCTTTCAATAACCCTGTATTTTGTGATCATAAGTTCGGTTTTTCTTCTCTTCTGATTATATATATTGCCTTTCAGGGTATCTGAATTTTTCCGTACAATGCCGTGGGCAAACGCGATATATGTCTTTTTAACCAGGTGTTTTTTAAACTGCTCCATCATAGCCTGCTGGACAGGCTTGGATTTGGCGTAAATAATCAGGCCAGAGGTTTCTCTGTCAATCCTGTGGCATGGATAGGCTTGGACTTGAGCACCGCGCCTATCCAGCTCCTGATTTAATAGATCAGTAAGAGTATTTGTTTCTCCTTTCGGGGTAGGCACAACCAATATTCCGGAAGGCTTATTGATTATAAAAATATAATCGTCTTCGTAAACTATAGAAAATCTTTTTTTATTGTCCGGATTCATTTAACAAGGTATTCTTTCAGCTTCTGCCAAGTCATTGAGCCGACCTTGCCGTCTGATTTTAAGCCATTCTGGGACTGAAAAGATTTTATAGCCTCTCTTGTCATAGGCCCTAGAATACCGTCAATCTTACCTTCATAAAGGCCTGCGTTCTTTAAAGCCTGCTGTATATCCTGGACGCTCGGCTTTTCAACCACTGTTGTCTGGCTAACTGCAGGCTCCACAGAAACGCTTTTTCCCTGCGCAGCGCCTTCTGTCGCAGGCATCCCGGCTTCTTCTGTAACAGCACCGGGTTCCATGGACAAGTCTTCTTCCGCCTTCTCAAGGAGGCAACCTGCCAGTGAAAATGACGCAAAGAGCACAATAACCACAATCAAACGCATTATCATTCTAACCTCCCAAATTTTGTGAAACAAAATTTGATCCCGAGCCCCGATTTATCGGGGCGAGGGACCTCTATTTTAGATAAGCTGATAATTTCTCAACTATTTTATCGCAGTAATATTTTAAAAACCTTGCCTCGTCTTTTAGAGGCATACTTATAATCTTGACGCCGTTGACATACTTTTGCCGCTTATTGAATACGATCTCTGATACCCATCTTATCTCAGCTACCATTGATATGGGCGGATTACCATCTTCAAGGTCCACCTCAAGCTGCACATAAACCCCTGGCTTCAGCTGGTCAGTTGATTCAAAACACAGGCCCTCTGCGGATATATTGTGTGTCCTTGTAAATTGAAAAACCTGCTCATAATCCAGCACCTTATATTTAGCGTTCAGTTTCAATTCAATCCTGGGGTATTTCCTTCTTTCTTTAAAAATATTATTGATCATAGCACCTCCATTATAAGTTTTTTTGCCTCATTTGGCGTAGCGGATAAAAATTTGAACCTGTGCTCGAATATCTTTAATTCTCTTAAACATCTGTCAAGATTAATGACCGCGTCTGTATTGCCCCTGTCAAAAGAAAGGACAGATACGAAACTCACAAGTGCCTCTTTAAATTTCCTTTTATGATAGAGTATCTCGCCTATCCTGAGATATGTGTCCCTGTTCAGAAAAGGCCTGTTGCACTGCATATCCGCCACCTTGTTGAAAAATTCATACGCCCTGTCAAAATTCCCGTCCTGAAAATATATATCAGCTATCTTAAAATAGCGCATGGCTAATTCATATTGGTCAATGTACTTTCTTTCATCAGCGCTCAGGCCTTGTATAAATTCCATAAATTCTTTAACGCCATTTTCCGTCCTTAGCCTGTCTGGAGAGCCTTTGAAATTAACCATATTATTTATATATTCATCTATGACAAAATCCACCCTCTCTATGACATCCTGGAGATAATATTGCGGATTAAGCTTCAGGGCATTCTTGTAGTTCTCGATGGCCAGCTTGAAAAATTCCGACGCCTTTTCGTAGTTTTTCCAACTAGCCTCGCGCCGCGCCTTATTATGGCAATCAATAGCTATTTCCAGGATAGGCTTTATGTTTGAGCGCTCCTTGTTCCAGTCCTCAATATTTTTCAGCTTTTCCTCTATATTATTATCATCCATATTTAAACAATATAGCATAAAAATACCATAATGTTAAGAAATTTATAACAATTTATGGAAGCCCGACTCCCTATGGGAGTCGGGCTTCCATAGTAGTTCTGTCAGGCAGGTCTGAGACACATTATAACAATTTTACCTTTATTTTATCCGCTGATTATGTTATATTTATTCTATGTTAGGGGCGATAATAAACCTGCTTTACCCTGCTATATGCAGGGTCTGTTCTAAAAAACTCGACGAGTTTGACCGCAATATCTGCGCTAGCTGCGCCAAGAAATTAAAGGAAAGACTCCCTCCTTTCTGCTTAAGATGCGGCAGGCAGCTTAAAGGAGATACTGAATTAAAGGCCATATGCGCGGATTGTAAAAACGATACGCCGCATTTCGACAGGGCATGGTCAGCCTGCCATTACGAAGGCGTATTAAAAGATTTGATTCATGATTTCAAATATAAGAAAATAACCTCCCTTTCAAAGGATTTCGCAAGCTTGATTATAAACTTCATGAAAAAATATGATATTGGAAAAGAAAGCCAGATTATATTATCCGTACCGATGCATCCGGACAAGCTGTTCAAAAGAGAGATCGATCACGCCGATATCCTAGCCAGGGCAATAGGTAAAGGCCTGGGCATCGCGTATTCAGGAAACGCGCTTAAAAAAATAAAAAATACCCCTCCTCAGAGTAAACTCAAAAGAGAGGACAGGATAAAAAACCTGCGATCAAGTTTTTCTTTAAAAAACAGTTCTCTTGCCAGCGGCAGGAATATATTGCTCGTGGATGACCTTTTCACAACAGGTTCTACTGTAAACGAATGCGCTATGCTTCTGAAAAATTCAGGCGCAGGCCGCATAGAGGTAATCACACTGGCGCGAGGAGACAGTATACAATGAAGATACTGCGCAAATATATAATAAAAGAAATCATCGTGATGTTTTTATTTTCTCTGGTAATTTTTACCTTCACTTTAGTGGTGGGAAATATCATAAGACTTGCGGAACTTGTGATAAATAAAGGTGTGGATATAAGGCTCGTGGGCAAACTTTTCTTCTACCTGATACCGTTTTTATTAAGCTACACCATTCCAATGTCTATATTGACTTCGGTGCTGCTCGTATTCGGCAGGCTTTCAGGGGATAATGAAATAGTGGCTATACGCGCGAGCGGAATTAATATCTACCGCCTGAGTTTTCCGATTCTTGTAATGGGCCTTTTGTTCAGCCTTTTTTCAGTGGTATTGAACAACGAGATAATACCAAAAATGCACTTTGCCTCAAGAAAGATTATAAAAAATATAGGGGTAAAAACGCCTGCGGCATATCTCGAGCCCGGAACATTTATAAAAAGTTTCAAAGGCTACATAATATTCATACACGAGATAGATAAAAATAAACTCAAGGGCGTACGCATATACCAGCCGCAGGACGAGCGCTCCACGAGAACCATAATAGCCGAGAGAGGCGAATTTATAACGCTTGAAAATCAGAACGCGGTTAAATTAAAACTCACAAACGGCACAAGCGATGAGCCAAACCCTAAAAACCCCATAAATTTTTATAAACTAAATTTCAAAACATATTTTCTTACGCTTAATGTGGATGAATCAATAGCGCCCAGCGATTACACAGAGAAAAAACCAAAGGAAATGAATTTTCAGGAAATTAAAAACGAGGTCAAGCGCCTCGGGAAATACCACGTGGACACGCCCTCGCTCATTGCGGAATTTCACAGAAAAATCTCTATATCATTCGCAAGTATGGTATTTATACTCATAGGCATACCTCTGGGCATATTCACCAGG
>JAHJGB010000028.1 GCA_018824725.1 Candidatus Omnitrophota bacterium | reverse complement strand
CAAAAATGTATTCATTGGAAGGTTTAATTACCCTTTGAACCGCGAAGCAAGCCGAACAGTCCGACAGTGCCCATAACTATCCCAACAATTAGTAACCACATGGTTTTGTCTGTAGGCGAACCCGTAAAGAATCGCGACACAGCGGAACTAAACGACTCCGAGGCACTGACGCCCCAGATGATTAACATAATCCCGACAATCAAAAGCACAGTGGAAATCACTTTGTTCATATGAAACCCTCCTTATTATTTCTTAGCTAATCAACATTATTGGATTATTACAGCTTATCAGATATCTGATACAAAACTCCTCCTGCGATATCTGGTTTAGGAAACAGATATTTGCGCGCAGAAATCTTTATTTCAGTCTCATTATCCGTTTTCTTTTTTAATTGAAGGGCTACCATCGCTCCGTTTATATTCGCTTTAATTACTCCGTTTGGCGCATCCTGTTTAGTAATCTCCCCCATCCGCTCTACTACCTCAAGGCTCACTTCATACGCGTGTTCAAAACTTACGTCAATGATTCCATTCACACTATCTTTGCTTATAAGTGTCGCTACTACGGCAACCGGCAGCACCGCTGCACCTGTTAATAAAACAACCCCGTAAATCTTGGCGCCTTTTATTGCTGCATCCTTCATCGGCTCTGTAAGCACAAGAAAAACCAATTGTTGCACACTGGGAATACCCTTATAGCTTTTTTGTTTATTAACATCATAAACTCTCACGCTGGGTTCCGTTCCAACGGTATAGTCCTTGTAAACAATTTTGCCGATGTTTAAGGTAAGCAGATCGATTTGTATGGGGATGAGCTCGGAAGATTTGAATTGCTGAACTATTTTTAATGAATCCACATTGAGTTGTCCTTCTTTGTTTTTGGTAACCCCCATTTCTTTTAATTCAATCTCCACAATCAAAAAATGACGTTTTTGCTTAAATATAGTAGCGCGGTCATATATGGCTTTTATTTTAGGACAAGATACAACTATGCCTTCAGGGAAGCCGCTGGGATTATATATTTTAAACCCTGACATATGTATAGTCGAGTTCGAAATATTCAGTGAAAAACCGTCCATATGCACCGGCGCTCCTATGACCTCGGAGGCAGCCTTTGTTACCACGGACTTAATAATCAGATTTTTTAAAATTGTGACACACAACAAGAAAAAGACAACTATCACTATCACTATAAGAAATTTCTTCATAGATACCTCACTATACCAACGAACACCCCCACAAATCATCGGTGGGGGCGTTCGGAAGAATGTAATTCTTTTTTTTAAGTACTCATGATTTTTTTACCTGCCGGACGATTCTTAATCAGTCCTTTGCCGCCAGGTCTCTTCTTGGCGCGTCCCTTAGCCGCTTTCATTCTGCCACCTCTGCTTTTCTTTGCCATTTGAAAATCACCTCCTTAATATATTAGTGAAAAAACACAAAACATCGCAACTACAACAAAAAGTCACTCTTGCAAGCTATTTGGCTTTTTGCCAAGTAAAAAATAAAGCACCATGCCTATAACAGGCAAAAGTAGTATCAGAACAATCCATAATGCCTTTTGTCCTGTATCCATGGAACTTTGTAGAGCACTAACAATGGCAATAATATCTAGAACCAAAATTAGTAACCCTAATAACCCTGGTATCCCTACCATAACCATAAACCCTCCTTGAGTCCGCTGTTCGTTTTGTCAGCGGGCGAAACTCCTGTCATCCTAATGAGTCTATTTCTTTACTCCATATTCTTTGATGGTCATATTCTCTAAAATTACTTATCTTTAGATTTGTCCAATTTCGTAATTTTCGCGCCTTCAAGCGAGACATCTAACATTAAACCCTTTTGTCCGATAACAAACCCGATAATGGGTTGATTGGTCTTTTCGGTATCTATCGACCCATCCGCGCCGACATTTATAAGAGTAACCGAAGCGCCCGCGCCTACCTTCCAATTGTCGCTCTGCCGAAGAGTATTTAAAACTTCATCCTGCATGAAAAGAAGGATGATCGATTTCTTTTGGGCGCCGAACTGGAAACCGAATGAGCCAGCCACCGTATTGTAATAATCTACCGTCTTACCGTCGATTCGAAGCGCGCCTTCGCCATATTCTCCGCCAACCCAGAATCCGGCCTTATAGACACTTGGGAAAACAAGCACACCTTTCGCATCCTGAACAAGTTGCTTGCTGTCTTTTACTTCACTATATAAACGGTCAAGCGCCACATCCACACTCGTGTCAATTTCCCTTGCCGAATCGGCCCAAACATTCTTTGCCGTCATACCGCCTGAAAATGCCAAATACATCAAGACTAATCCAAAAATTCCCACGAACTTTCTTACTTCAATTACCATACTTATCTCCTTTGTTTTCTAAGGCTTTTCCCCTGCGCCTTTTTAAAAAAGGCGCAGGGAATAATTTCCACTAATACCACTAATTCTCTATTTTTTATCTATTACTTAACCGTAGTTGTCGTTGTTGTGGTTGTTGTACTCGTCGTATATCCCTGTAGATACCGCGTAATAGACTGTGCCTGTCGCTTTCCATCTTGTACCACAAAATCAACCTTCACTGAATAGCCAGGCTGCAGTTCTAATTGTATGGGTTGCTCACTTGGACTTTGCATAAAAATGATGTCCCTCGGTTCAAAAACGAAATAGGTCAGTTTACTTATCCCCTTTTCATTGTTTCTTGGTTTCTCTAATATAACGAGTGTTCCGGCTATGACGTCTATGGCCTCAATATCTCCAAAAGCTTCTTGGAAACGAGACATCGGTAAGGGTTCTGCGATAATATTTTGGACAATATTCTCCCTTTTACCATCACCACCTTTCACTTCCATTTTGACATATTGACCTGCCCGTAAATCATCAATCGTGAGAAACTTTTTATCCGTAGAGTCAGTTACTCGGGTATCATTCTGATTAATTCTATATACTGTTGTTATTCCCATGCCTCTACCTTGGAATGTATCGCTCTGAAGTTGCAGTTTGCCGAGTTTTAAATCTACCCACACAATTTTCCCGGACACTTTGAACAGATTATCTGCTGCAGAAACACATACTGACATACTAGCGAGCAACACAATAGCTATAACCGCTACGAGCGCTTTTAAATATCTTATATTCATGAAATGCCTCCTTTTTCTTACTTACTCCTTTACGTTAATCATTAACTGCCTATCTTGTTTCGACTTCTGTTAAAGATTTATACGGACCGCCTTCCTCCAAAAATAAAAATTATGACCGCTAAAATTAAGAATATAATAAACAAAACTTTAGCTATCCCCATGGCAGAACCGGCAATTCCCGTAAATCCTAACAGAGCCGCAATAATAGCAATAACAAAAAATGTAGCCGCCCAACCTAACATATAAACCTCCTTTATTTTTGTCCACAACATAGAAGTGGACGAATGCCCGAAGGTGTTCAGTTTAGTTTCAAT
>JAHJGB010000027.1 GCA_018824725.1 Candidatus Omnitrophota bacterium | reverse complement strand
TAAAATCTCGCCGATTGCCTTATCGCACCAGATATAATAATCCTTTATTATATATTTATATCTTTCAACGTCATTTTCAGGAAGAGCGGAATTTTCCGGCATAGTGTATTTCCAGAAAGAATGGGATAATATGTCTATGCCGCGGATATAAAGGCAGAAGAAATCAAAATCTTGTTTTTGCAGCAGGTATTTAGAGAAATTAACCACGAAGTTGTCTTTTTTTTCTTCTACAAAGTCAGAATACCCGGACCCGTCTTTTTTTATACGCGAAAAAATACTATTTTCAATGTGGCTAAAATTTTCAAATTCTTGCTTATTGCATAAGGTTTCAAGAGGCGGGAAAGTATAGCCTTTGGCTGAATAATTAGCGGGGTCTATCCTGTCCGAAACCATTATTCCGTTTATATTTTCAGGAGGCCATGTGCACAGGTAAGATATTATCCCGACTTTCTTTTTATATTCGCTTAATATATTCCATATTGCCTTGGCATTTCTTAGATTGCTGGTTACAGGCACAAACTCTTGGGTTTCTGGATCTTTCGCAAACCTGTCTTTGATATTGTGTTTATCAGGAGATTTACCTGTAGCAATGCTTGTCCATATTACTTCACTGATAAGAGGACGAGAGGATTCCAAATTTCCAAAGGATCCTTTATCGATCAATCTTTTTATATTAGGTAACTTGCCTTCTGCGACCAAAGGGCTCATTATATCCCAGGTAGCGCCATCCAGGCCTATAAACAGTACCTTGGTTTTATTTCTATGAGGGAAAGAATATCCGGATAAGCAGGTAAAAATAATACCTATGGAAAAAATTCCTAAAATAATTTTTTTAGATTTGTTGTGTCTTATATAATACATGACATATTTTTTACATGTAACCTAAAGATCTTAATTTCTGCATCATGAAAGGCTGCTCTTTATCCTGGCAGCGGCCGGACCTTTCTGCTGTATCTGTGCACTCCAGTTCTTTAATTATCTTATCTATGGTGTTAGCTTTAGATATTACAGGCTCGCAGCAGCGCTCGCAGCCTATACTGCGGAACCTTTTGTTTTTCTCCGAAAAATACAAACTTATGACAGGCAGATTTTCTTTTTTTATATACCGCCATATATCTATTTCGCGCCAGCTCAGCATGGGGTGGATCCTGGCGTGGCTATCATCAGGATTTTGTGATTTGTAAAATTGGTGCCACATTTCTAAAGGCTGGTCAAAATAGCCCCATTTAAAATCCTTTGTCCTGGGGGAAAAATACCTTTCCTTTGCCCTTATCGAATGTTCGTCCCGCCTTATGGCCAAAAATAAGGCCTTGAAGCCCATGTCCTGTATAACTTGTTTCAAGGCATCTGTTTTCAGGGCATTACAGCACTCGTATCTTCCTTTTTCAGGGCACATGCCTTTTTTTAAGGCAGCCTGATTTTTAGATACAATTAGCTTTAATCCCCATTTCTTCGCGTATTCGTCTCTGAATTTATAAATCTCCTGAAACTTAAATGAGGTGTCCAGGTGGACCATAGGGAAGGGGACAGAGCCGAAAAAGGCTTTTCTGATAAGATGGATAAGCGCTGTGGAATCCTTGCCGCAGCTCCATAGGCATGCCAGCTTGTCTTTGTATAACCAATATGCCTCTCTAATTATATAGATACTTTCGCTTTCCAGTTTTTCTAAGTATTTAGCCATTTTTATAACCTGAACATGCTGCAAATTAAAATTGCTGATATTTTGAATAATATGTTATAATCTTATATTAAATATAGATACAGGTCAAGATTTATATAGAAAATGACCTGCTATACAAAATTTATAAACTTAAGCAGAGTATTCTATTTTTTTCGGGCATATTGTTAATTTTGTCTTAAGAAAAGCTGAAGAGATTATTTACGCAGGTTCAAAACAGACTGCGCCGATTCACGCAAAGGTTTACAACCCTGCGTTTGATGTTACTCCTCACAGCCTGATATCAGGCATAATAACTGAAAAAGGCATTTATGAAATTAAAAGATTCAGGAGAATTTAATTTTATAAACAGGATAAGCAGGGCTGTAAAATTATCCAACCGGGTTATAAAAGGCATAGGCGATGATGCGGCTGTTCTTGGTTATACAAAAGATAAATATTTGCTTTTTACTACTGATATGCTGGTGGAAGGAAAACATTTTTATAAAAGCGACAAAGCTGAGTTAGTGGGGAAAAAAGCCATATCCTGCAATATAAGCGACATTGCGGCAATGGGAGGCGTTCCTAAATTTGCTGTTATTTCAGTAGGCCTGCCGGGTTCGCTGGATTTAAAATATGCTGACGGGCTATATAAAGGAATAAAAAAAGCTGCAGACGGGTTCGGCGTGGATTTAGTGGGCGGGGATACCGTCGGTTCCAAGAAGATAGTTATTAATATCGCGCTTACAGGAGAGGTGGAAAATAAAAATTTAACCCTGAGAAGCGGGGCGAAAGAAAACGACGCTATATTTATTACAGGATATATAGGCGGCTCGATAAAGCTCAAGCACCTTAATTTTACGCCGCGGCTTAAAGAGGCTAGATATCTAGTAAAAAATTTTAAGATTAATTCAATGATAGATGTATCTGACGGGCTTTTGGCTGACCTTGGGCATATATTAAAAGAAAGCGGCAAGGGGGCGATAATTTACGAAAGAGCAGTCCCTATTTCTAAAAATGCCTCAAATTTTAATTCAGCTGTCAGGGATGGGGAAGATTTTGAATTGATTTTTACTTTGACTGAGTCGAGCGCAGACAGGTTAAAAAAGATCTGGCCGTTTAAAACAAAGATTTCTGAAATTGGCCGGATATGCAGCAGCCGTAAAGGCTTTTTTCTTGTAAGAAAAAACGGAAAATCAGAAAAAATAAAACCGGCAGGCTTTACTCATTTTTAAACAACTATAAAAACGACAATGTTGAATTTGTATACGAAAAGCGCGGAAGAGACAATACTGGCAGGCGAGAAGCTGGCGAAGAAGCTCAGGACGGGAGATGTGGTCGCGCTTTCAGGGAATCTGGGAAGCGGCAAAACCACTTTTACAAAAGGCATCGGAAAAGGCCTCGGCATAAAAAATCCAAGGCGCATAAACAGCCCTACGTTTGTTCTGATAAAAGAATATGACGGGAAAATGCCCCTGTACCATCTTGATTTATACAGGCTGGACAAGCTTAAAGAGATAGAAAATCTTGCGATAGAAGAGTATATTTACGGAAAAGGCGTTACTGTCATAGAATGGGCTGAGAAAATAAAATGCCTCCTGCCCAAAAAACACATATCTGTGAAATTCAAGGTAAAGGGCATGGATAAAAGAGAGGTAGTGATTGAAGATCTTAGGGATTGATACAAGCTCAAAATTTCTGAACGTTGCTCTTAGCGAAGATGAGGATATTATAAAAGAAGAATCTCATTTGCTTGATAGAAGGCAGGCTAGCCAGCTGATACCAATACTAAAAAAGCTTCTGCGTAAATCCAGAACGCCTGTGAATAAGATAGATGCTTTTGTAATAGGACTCGGCCCCGGATCGTTTACAGGCCTCAGGATAGGCGTCAGCGCGATAAAAGGTTTCGGCATAGCTACGGGTAAGCCATGTATCGGGGTGGCAAGTATAGACGCTATTGCCTGTAATGCAGGGGAAAACGATAGAGATATTATTCCGATAATAGACGCGAAAAGGGGCCAGGTTTATGCTGCTATTTACAGGAGAAAAGCCGGACGGGCAGTGAGATTGTCGGATTATATGGTGCTGCCTGTAGCGAAGCTTTTGAAAAAGATAAAAAGAAATTCTGTTTTTCTGGGTGATGGAGTGAGTCTTTATAGAGATAAGATAGAAGAGTGTATTAATCAAGATTCCGCAAAAGCCTTTGCGGAATCAGGCAAAAATAAACGCCAGATGGCATTTTTGCCTGAAAAATACTGGTATCCGGGAGCAGGAAATATTATAAGGCTTGGTTTTTCAAGAATCAAAAAGGCTAAAAAACCAGGCCTGGATAAATTAACGCCTTTATATTTATATCCGGATGATTGCCAGGTGAGGAAACCATGAAATTTTACCGTCCTACATTAGCAGAGATAGATCTGGGCGCTATACGCCATAATTTGGAGATAACGAGCCATATCGTGAAAGCTGGCACGAAAATACTAGGAGTCGTAAAAGCAGATGCTTATGGCCACGGCATGCAGGAAGTTTCAAAGGCCATAGTAGATTATGTGGATTATTTCGGGGTCGCGTCTCTTGATGAAGCAGCTATCTTACGCAGTATCGGGATAAAAAAACCCATACTTGTTATAGGCGCTATCCTGCCGGAAGAAATAGAAGGGGTCCTGAAATTTAATGTGATCCAGACAGTCTCAGACCTGGATATCCCCAAGAGGCTTTCTAAACTCGCTCTGTCTAAGAATAAAAAAATAAAGGTGCATGTAAAAGTAGATACAGGCATGGGCCGCCTGGGATTCTGGCACGAAGAGGCAGTGGGTTTCGTAAAGAAAATAGCGAAATTGAAAAATATTATTATAGACGGGATCTTTACGCATTTTCCAAATGCAGAATCTGACAGGGTTTTTACATATAATCAGATAAAAAATTTTAAGCGGCTCATAAAAGAGTTGTGGGATAATGACATATACATACCTGTAAAACACACAGCGAATAGCATGGGCCTTATAGATTTTAAAGACAGCCACATGAATATGGTCAGGCCAGGCCTTATGATGTACGGCATATACCCAAAAGAAAGCCTTATGAGAAATATACGCTTAAGGCCTGCGCTTACTTTAAAAACAAAGATAACTCATCTGAAATCAATGCCGAAAGGCCGCAGTATCAGTTATGGCATGACTTATATTACCAAAAAGCCTACAAAGATAGCTACTATACCGGTGGGCTACGGCGACGGATATTCAAGGAATTTCTCAAACAAGGCAGAGGTTTTAATAAACTCTAGCCGCTGCCCCATAGCAGGCAGGGTCTGCATGGACATGTGCATGATAGATGTGGGACATTTAAAAAATGTCAAGGTCGGAGACGATGTGATTTTGATAGGTAGCCAGGGTAAAGAGATTATAAGGGCAGAAGAGCTGGCAGGGCTTATAAATACCATACCCTACGAGGTGCTTTGCAATATAGGTTGCAGGGTTCCGAGGGTGTATATATATAAATGCAAAGGCCGAGAATAGGCAGGTTTCAACCTGCCTGTTTATGAAGGCCTTTGCGACAAAATTGTAGGGCAGACATTAGCAGCTTATAGCAGCTGTAGGGCACACTTTAGTGTGCCAATCAGTCTGCCAAAATGAGGAGCGAATATGTCCGAAGGCACTTTTTTGACTAGAGACGGATGCGACAGGCTCAAAGAAGAATTAAAAATACTCAAGACAGTAAAACGCAAAGAAATAGCAAATGCCCTTGAACAGGCGAGGCAGATGGGCGATTTAAGCGAGAATGCCGAATATGATTCCGCTAAACAGTCCCAGGCAATAAATGAAAAAAGGATCGGGGAGCTTGAGGAGAAGATTCTCACAGCCAGGATCCTGGATAATGAGAATATATCCTCGGATAAGGCATATGTCGGGGCTAAATTAAAATTAACGGATATGGATTCTAAAGAAGAAATTGATTATATGCTTGTGACAGAGGACGAGGCTGATTACGCTGCAGGCAGGATTTCCATTGCCTCGCCTGTGGGCAAGGCGCTTTTAGGCTGTAAAATCGGGGACATAATCAATATAAAGGTGCCTGCAGGCGCCTTGAAATATAAGATAATAGCTATTTCCAGATAATTATAGCGCTATGGGAGCCCGACTCCCATATGCTACTATGGGAGTCGGGCTCCCATAGTAGGCATAGAATTGTATTGAATTTTATTTGTCAAAATGAGATAATAAAAAACTAATGGCTATAGACTCTGAACCAGCCATAGAAAAGGAGATGTCATGCGCATCGGGAATACTTGGTTTGCGGCACTAGCGGTTGCGGTTTTAGTATTATTTTGCGTAGTCAGTTCGAATGCAGCTTCCCGGAAAGAAGGTTTTGCGGCAAAGGTTAACGGGGTCGGGATCAAGGCGGCAACGCTGGATGCGGCTGTCAATAATTTTATAGAAAACCAGAAAATGTTCGGCGTAACAGTAAAAGAAGAAGAAAAGGATATTTTGAAAAAAGATATACTTACTGAGCTTGTATCAGCGGAGCTGTTGTACCAGGCAAGCCAGAAAGCCGGCCTCGGGGATCTGGGCAAAGAAGCCGATACCCAGCTGGAAAACATTAAAAAAGGTTTTGGTTCTGAAGAGGAATTCCAAAAGGTATTAAAGGAAAGGGGTGTGGACATAAAGTCCCTGAAAGAAGATGTCAAAAAAGGCATCTATATAAATGCCTATCTGGAAAAGAATGTCTTTTCAAAAATGAGCCCGGTGACAGAAGACCAGAAAAAGCAGGAATATGAAACCAATAAAGATAAATTGAATGTCCCTGATGAAGTAAAGGCTAGTCATATACTTATAAAGGCAGGTGAGAAGGCCACCCCAGAAGAAAGACAAAAGGCAAAGGAAAAAATAGACGCGTTAAGGGCCAGGCTTATGTCAGGCGAGGATTTTGCCAAGCTCGCTAAAGAAAACTCCGAAGACGGTTCAGCTGCTAACGGCGGAGATCTAGGGTTTTTCAGAAAAGGCGAAATGGTAAAGCCTTTTGAAGACGCTGCGTTCGGCCTAGAAAAAGACCAAATCAGCCCTGTGATTGAAACCCAGTTTGGTTATCATATAATAAAGGCGATAGACAAGAAAGCCGCGCATACCCTGACATACGAAGAAGTCTCTAAAGACATAGAGAATTTTTTAATGAATAAAAAT
Source organism: Candidatus Omnitrophota bacterium (assembly GCA_018824725.1). Classification (GTDB taxonomy): domain Bacteria; phylum Omnitrophota; class Gorgyraeia; order Gorgyraeales; family Gorgyraeaceae; genus UBA10183. The sequence goes on along the minus strand of JAHJGB010000027.1, from coordinate 2,405 downwards.
AAGAGAGACCAGGTTAATAAGACCGTAGAGGGTTTGAAGAAAGGCGCAAAGATAGACATAATGTAGTTAAAGGCTTAAAGTTGAGGATATTATGAGAAGCGACATCATTAAAAAAGGCATTTCCAAAGCAGGCAACAGGGCGCTTTTGTACGCCACAGGCGCGTGCCATAGTGACATGAAAAAACCTTTTATAGGCATAGCGTCCAGTTTTACGGACCTGATACCCGGCCACATGCATATGCGGGCTTTGGAGAGATCTATTGAAAACGGGGTTTACGCAGGAGGAGGAAAGCCTTTTGTCTTTGGTATTCCGGGCATATGCGATGGCATTGCAATGGGCCACTCAGGCATGAGGTATTCTCTTGCCTCCAGGGAACTGATAGCTGATATGGTTGAGACTATAGCAGGAGCGTATTCGCTTGACGGCCTTGTGCTTTTAACAAATTGCGACAAGATCACTCCAGGCATGCTCATGGCGAGTGCAAGAATGAATATACCAGCTATTGTTGTCACAGCAGGCCCTATGCTGACAGGCAATTATGAAGGAAGGCGCCTGGACCTTGTAAGAGATACGTTTGAGGCTGTGGGAAAATTCAAGAAGGGCGAGATCTCGAGAGAAGAAATGGACGAACTTGAGATGAACGCGTGTCCCGGCCCTGGTTCATGTCAGGGGCTTTTTACAGCCAATACAATGAGCTGCCTTACAGAGGCAATGGGCATGTCTTTAATAGGATGCGCAGCGTCCTTGGCAGTATCCAGCAAAAAGATAAGAATAGCTTTTGAGAGCGGCAGAAGGATCAACGAGCTTGTCGCGAAAAATATGAAACCGCGTTATATTATGAATAAAAAGGCATTCTTGAACGCGATAACTGTGGATATGGCTTTGGGCGGATCTACAAATACGGTTTTACATCTTACTGCAATAGCTAAAGAGGCAGGGGTTTCATTGCCGCTTGAAATGTTCGATAAAATAAGCAAGGCTACGCCTAAAATATCTGACTTGAGGCCCGGAGGGGAATATTTTCTTGAGGATTTAGAATCTGCGGGCGGAATACCGGGTGTTTTAAACAGGCTAGTGTCTAAATTAAATGACAATCCCACTGTGAGCGGGTTATCTATAAAAGAAATCGCAAGGCTCAGCAAGGTTAGCGACGAAGAAGTTATAAGGCCCCTGGATAACCCTTATAAGATAGAGGGAGGCATCGCTATATTAAAAGGCAATATCGCTCCTGAAGGATGCGTTGTGAAACAGGGCGCAGTGAGCGAAGAGGCAATGTTTTTTAAAGGCGCGGCAAAGGTATTTAATTCTGAAGAAGAGTCAATGAGCGCTATCCTGAGCGGCAAGATTAAAAAAGGCGACGTGGTTGTGATCAGATACGAAGGCCCTAGCGGCGGGCCTGGCATGAGAGAGATGCTTTCGCCTACCTCGGCTATAGTCGGAATGGGCCTTGCCAATGACGTGGCGCTTATCACAGACGGAAGATTTTCAGGCGGAACGCGCGGCCCGTGCATAGGCCATGTTTCTCCCGAAGCCAGTAAAGGCGGGTCTATAGCTGTGATTAGAGATAACGATGAGATTACAATAGATATACACAATAGGCGCATAGACGTGGATTTAACAAGTTCCGAGATAGAGAAACGCCTTAAAAGATGGAAGGCTCCCAAGCCAAGGGTTACGACAGGATGGCTTTCAAGATACAGCCGCATGGTGTCTTCTCCGTCAAAAGGCGCGGTGTTAGAATAACTATTGTCCACCTGTCAGGTGAGCCAATTGGCTCACCTGACAGGTGGACCAAATGTAAAAATATGAAAATGAACGGCGCAAAAATATTAATAGAAGCGTTAAAAAAAGAAGGCGTTAAAGTAATATTCGGCTATCCGGGAGGCCAGGTTCTGCCTATATTCGATGCCTTATATGACGCTGATATGAAGTTTATATTGACCAGGCATGAACAGGGAGCAGCGCACGCAGCAGACGGGTATAGCCGGGCAACAGGAAAAGTCGGAGTGTGTCTGGCGACCTCCGGCCCTGGCGCTACGAATCTTACCACAGGCATTGCTAACGCGTATATGGATTCAATTCCGATGATAGCGATCACAGGCCAGGTCAAAAGTTTTCTCATAGGAAACGACGCGTTTCAGGAAGCTGATGTCACAGGGGTTACGCGGCCCATAACAAAGCATAATTATCTGGTTAAAGACGTGAAAGAATTGGCAAGGACTATCCGCGAGGCTTTTTATATTGCTTCGAGCGGAAGGCCCGGCCCTGTTTTGATTGACATACCATCTGATGTCCAGCAGCAGGAAACAGAATTTATATGGCCCGAGGAAGTTGAAATCAGAAGCTATAAGCCGACATCGTTCGGACATCCGGGACAGATTAAAAAAGCAGCCAAGCTGATAAG
>JAHJGB010000026.1 GCA_018824725.1 Candidatus Omnitrophota bacterium | reverse complement strand
GGCCTAGTGGATACATTTTTCCTTTACGACAGGATCGAGAATGAACTGGGATTGCGGTGTGGCATGGACCTAGCGCATAAATTCAAGATAGCTATTTCCGGATGCCCCAATGCCTGCACACGGCCTCAGGCTTCGGAGATCGGGATCCATGGTCAGGTTGATCTAGCTTCGCCTGAAAAAAGAATAGGTCTTGCTGTTTATCTAGGAGGGTGCAGCGGCAGGACGCCCAGGGCCGGTTTTAAACTGGACAGGGTTTTTACAGAGGACGAAGTTTTATCCTTGATAGAAAAAGTTGTAGGGTTTTATAAAACACACGCTAAGCCGAAACAAAGACTTGCATTATTGATTGAAGAATTCGGCAGGGATAAATTTTTTAAAGAAGTAGGTTGCGACAGTAGCCTGTAGAAGATGTATTTTATTTGCATTTGACATTGAATAAGAGAGCAATAATAACGTCTAATCAACATTTGTCCGGGGTCTTATAGAGGACATTGTTTATCTCTTTATATAGCATAGAGTTAGAGATATTCCAGTCAGAAAATACCGGACAAATTGGACAAATTCTCGCTATAACTTTATCTCTTATTTGCCAATTTTCTTGATATTTGGTATTATGTTCTATATAATAAGTTTGCTTGCACTAAGAGATATTGTTATAACCTTTAAAGCGTAGGGCAGCCACTTGGTTTTCAATGGATCCAAAGGTCTCATCAGAGCGTTCTTCTACTGATTTTCTGCAGTAAGCTGCGCAGTAGATTCGTTCCTTATTATTGGAAGGCGCTTTTTTGCCATCAAAAACAGCCTTATATTTCTTCTCTAATTCGCCAAGCGACATCTCTTTTAATGCCATTATTTCAGATATGGTATTCTCGCTCATATTGGCCTTTTCTCATCGGTACACATATAGCCATACAAATTGGCATATATCAAGTAGAATAGAGAGGTATTTTTTATTGACAAATAGTTTATTTGTGGTATACTAAATATGTAAGCACAAAGTAGCGTTTACATAAGAGGAGCAATGAGGCGTTCGAAAGAACGCCTTTTTTATTTTTGCGCCTTTTCTGAATGGATAACGAGGTCCTTTTTAGCAAAGTAAAGCTGAAAAGGGCCTTTTTCTTTTTAGGATGGTGATAAAATATGGATTTTAGAATATTGCTGGAAAAGATAACACCTGCGATTAAATATATTGCGCGGAAACATTTGTTTTATAGTCTTTACAGCGAGGAAGACCTTTTTCAGGAGATGTGTCTTTATCTGTGGCAGCATTACGGAAATGGCCTCCCTGTAGGCATAAACGAGGGCTATGCGATTAAGGGGTGCGAGTTCCATATCCAGAATTTCTTAAGAAAAGGAAGGCCTAAGGTAAAATTCTCCAGCCTGGATGAACTTATAACTCCCGGAGGGTTGACATTAGCCGATATCCTTGAAGATACGAAAGAAGGTTTTAGCTCAAGCATGGAAAACAAGCTTACGGTTGATGAATTAAAAAATATAGGTTTAACTGACAGGGAAAAATCAGCACTTTCTTATCTATTGAAAGGATATACAGTGCGTGAGACAGCAAAAGAGATGGGGATTTCGCATGTCATGGTCCTTAAGCACAAGAAGAATATAATCAAAAAATGGCGCGCAAAGGGTTACCAAAAGTAATTTGTTTTTACTTAATATGGTTGTAAGTTAGGTAAAAACACAAAGTCGTGTAAGCACACAAAGGCGTTCGTGGATAGCGAGCGCTTTTTTATTTTTTACAAAGGAGAATTGATGTGCGAGTTTTAAAAGCCGTATTTTTACCTGTTGCTTGCTGCCTGTTATTCGTTACCTGTTGTTACGCCACCGCTACAACCCATGTCTGGTCGCCTTCCACAGATGTTCAACCTTATAAAAAATGGCATCTGACCAGCGATTTTTATGTTCCTACGGAAAGCAATTCCGCAGGCGCAAGACCCAGCACGATAACTAACTTCGGGCTTACAGTAGGGGTATTGCCTTTACGGGATTTTGCTTTCGTTT
>JAHJGB010000002.1 GCA_018824725.1 Candidatus Omnitrophota bacterium | reverse complement strand
GCGCTTATTTTTTTAATATTATTCTCTATCATATTTATAAACCTGATTTTACAATCTTATAAATAAAGACATCTGCAAATAGATTGGTTACAGGACTTACTTTGTGTGTTTTTATTTTCCTATTTGTTTTTGGAAACCTGCAAAGACTTACACGTTCGTGCACTTTTAGACCATTTTTATTTATCATGTCCTGGAATAATTTATGTGAAAAAAAAGTATGATGCTTATATTGAGAATTTTTTAGATAAACCAGCTGTTGATAAGAAATACCGAATAATATTTTTAGTCTACTTGAAATATGTAAATCATTAGGAATAGCCGCAAGAAAAATACCATCTTTCTTAAGCAGCCTTGAAATCTCTTTAATCACAAAAATCGGATCAAAAACATGCTCCATAACATGGGAAGCGACTACTAAATCAAAAGTTGAATCACAAAAAGGAAGCCCTTCATCCAAGTCGCATAATACGCTATTAAGATTATAATTTTTACGGGCTATCTCCACAGCCTTTGCAGAAAAATCGCAACATGACACCTTGAAACCTTTCTTAACTATACTGTCTGCTAATTCACCTGTACCGCATCCTATATCCAGGCAATCGCCTTTTTTGGCAAGATCATCTATAAAATCCAACAGTATCTTTTTATCAGGCCCTATAATCACCCTCTTGCCACCACTGTACAGCATCTCTTCTCTTTCTGCTGGCTTCATTCTATATTTCTCCTTAATTTTTCTACAATAGAATTGAATGAAAAATTTGCCAGGATATAAGTCCTGGCGTTTTTACCGAGATCTCTCATTTTTTCTATATCTGTAATAAGTAAATGCATCATCTCCTTTATGTCCCCAGAGCCTTCTCTGCATACTAAACCATTATAATTATTTTCTATTACACTATTTATGCCCGTAACATCAGTGCCTATGGCAGGTATGCCGCATGCCATTGCCTCTAACAAGGACTTCGGGTGGCCTTCGTATAAAGAAGGCATTACAAAAATTCTGGATTTATTATAATATTCAGCTATCATGTCGTTTTTTACTTTATCCACAATAGTAACGTTTAAAGAATTGTCTCTTGCGTAACCTGATATCTTTTCCCGCAGATGGCCTGACCCTATTATCAGAATCTTCAACCTGACGCCATATTCCTCATAATATTCTTTTACGGATTCTAAAAGCAAGAGGTGATTTTTCTGCTCTGCAAGCCTTCCCACATTTATTATATCGTATTCTTTCTGCTGATTGCGCACTGTAAACTGATCGCAATCCACCCAATTAGGCAACATCCTTATGTCTTTTTTCTTTTTTATAATCTTTTCTATATATTCCCTTATTTCTTCAGTTGCCGGCAATATCATATCTGAACCGTTAAGCGATACCCTCTCAAAGAAACTGAATATTTTCTGCTCTATGGCGTTCCTGTCCTTTTTTATAAATAGGCTCCAATTCCAGCTATATTTTATGATAACCTTTAATTTACTATTGAATAAATATTTATGCATGATAGCTGCAAAAGCGCCTGAGACATGGCAGATATACGCTGCAGAAGAACTTTTTAATTGTTTCCTATAAATGAAAGGCAACAGAAAATAATATTCTATAAGCATTAAGATAGAGCTGATTTTTCGTAAAAACCGCGCATTGTCTAAATGCCTATCAGATGTTGAAAAAGGAATGCCGAAATAGCGCACATTTTGCATGTAAAACGCTGAAGGTAGCTTAGCTAAAAATCTATTACTGTCTTTTGAATACACATCAATAAGATAATATCTGGAAAGATATCCTAATTCTTTCTTCGTCCTGTCTATGCTGCCGCTCTCAATGCCTTCAGCAATAGAATACGCGTATGATAAAAAATAAGATATCTTCTGCATCTTTAAGCCTATCCTCTTTAAAACCTTTATGTCTTTAGCGAGCTAGTTTTATAACCTCAAGAAATTTACAAGCATTAGCCTTTACAGAGAACTCTGCCTCTATTGTCTTTCTGCCTGAAATTCCGATCTTTTCTCTCAAATCAGGCTGCTCTATCAATATTGACATCTTTTTCACCCACGCCGGCGCCGAATCCGCCAAAAACCCATTTACCCCATCCTGGATCAATTCCCTTGCCATGCCTACAGGAGAAGCCACTACAGGTATGCCTACTGACATATATTGTATAGCCTTAAAAGCTGCCTTGCCCTGCGCCCATAAGGTATCGGGCAGAGGATAAATACCTATATCTATATCCTGAAAATTTTCTATCTCCTTTTTTAAATCCCATTCTATGTTTTCAATTTTTATGCCAGAAATGTCTACAGGCCGGCCTGCGCCAATGATTCTGAAAATAAAATTATATTTTTTGCTTAGCTCTTTCAGGGCAGGAAATATTATATCCAAATACACAGCTGTTGTAGGAGAGCCGATCCACCCTATCACGCATTGTTTATCCAGGCAGCCTTTCTCTTTTATTCTAAATCTATCTGTATCTACCACAGTAGGTATGATACACGTATTGCTATTATACCTATCCGCATATTCTTTCAAAAAACCATTCGACACTATCACTCCCTTTGACATCTTAATTATCGCCCTGGTCTTTGATGGAAATTTTAAAAACCTGTAAAGCCTGTTGACTGGGTTAAAATTTTCCAAAAATATCGCATCGTCAAAATCAAATATTATAGGCTTACGCAGCTTATATGCCAGCCATTCAATAACAGGAGGCCCAATAAGACATGCCTCTCTATGAATAAAGATGACATCGTATCCAGATAAGCAAAAGATGTCTGTTAACCTCTTCCATACAGCCTGAATGAAATACAATATCTTTTCTATATATTTTCCCTTTAAATAAAGCACCTTAAAAAATCTGCTTGAGACAAACGGCCTGATAGAATAGTCTATGCCCTGCGACTTCAGGTATGGAAGATATTGCTCTACCCTGAATCTATTGCTTGCGCCTTCTGATGAATACGGCACTAAAAATAATATTTTCATATCACAAGTCTCGAATATACATCGTAGTATTTCTGCGCGCCCTGCCTAAGAGACAGTTCTTCTGTAGCTACAGAGCTACAAATCCTTCTTAGGGCCTCTGTCTCCTTTAACATCTCAAGCAGCCTATCAATAGCGTTTCTGTATTCTCCCTCATTAAGTTCCTCTATCACTACCCCGACCTTTTTATCTCTTGTTATATCTTCTGTGTCTCCTATATCTTTATTTATAACTACCGGCACCCCGGAAGCAAGATATTCTGCAAATTTGATCGGGAAAGAACCGAATTTCCTGTAAGGATTTATAAAATATATCCCTATATCAGCAGTGGAAACGACTCCGGGCATTTCTTCAAACGGAACGTTTATTATCCCAAAGTCTTCCCCTTTTAAATTTTTTTCCCGCATAGTTTCTAATATTAATTCTTTACCGCTATTTGCCGCAAAAAGAAAATATGCATTAGAGACCTTTTCTTTGAGGCAAATGAAAAAATCTATCATCTCAGATAAAAGATAGCATGTGCCGAGAGAGCCGATATAAATCAATACAAACTTATCCAGGAGCCCGAATTTTTTTCTAATACTATCTTTATCAATAGCTCCTAGCCTAAACCTGTCTGTATTAACGCAGCAAGGTATTACATCTATATTTATTTTCTTATTTCTCATAAAATCAAGGCCTGATATATTTTCTTTCTGCTTATAAGTCAGCACTGTTATATAATCTGCGCTTAAAAGACATCTTTTTTCAGCTGATTTCACTAACCTGAATTTCAAGCCCCCATCTCTCCAGCTTCCATGTCCAACGTATTCTTCTGCTACAAGGCCCCTCATGTCATATACCCACTTGAAGCGCAAGAATTTCCTCAAAAAAAAGCACATAGCAGCAGGCACCACCATCCTGGCGTGGATTATACTGACTTTCTGTTTTAATATTAGATAAAAAACAAGGATCACCCCTTGAAATATATCAAACAAGGTTGCTGGCAAGGAAGGCCTTTTGTGATATCTTAAGCGATGCCACGGTATCTTGGCTTTATTAAGCTGGCCTTTTATGCTGTTAAAACCTATTTTCTGATTTTCCTCCAGGCTGCTCCAGGTTTTCTCAAATGTCAATAACGAGATATCCACTCCCATAGAAGCCAATTTCTCCACATAAGGAATGACCTGGCTTTGCGCCACAGAATCAGTTACTGCATTGTAAGAAACAAACAAGACCTTTTCTTTTTTCATATCATTGGTTAAAACTCAGGTTAATATCAATGCTTATTATCCTTGAAAGAAATCCTATCTTATATAAAAAAGACTTATTTTTTGTCAGAAAATACAGCTCTATGATAAGATTGAATATGGACGGAAAGGATTTTGACAGATTTCCTCTTATCCTTTTCGTCCTGATAATAAGTCTTAAAAGTGTGACGAAATTCATAAAACCACTGATAAAGATTTCTCTTAATATTGATTTCTTCAATACGTGAATATATGCTGCGCCTGAATAACATTGCAGGTCATAGCGCGAAAGCGCCGGCACTTTATAGTTAGTTGTATACAGGTCAAAACTGGCCCAATCAATATCCTTGGCTTCTATCAGATCATGTTTGACTACATAGTCCCAAAGTACTGTGTTCGGAAATGGTACTACTATAAAAAATCTGCATATATCGATCGGAAGTTTTGCCGCAAACCTTATTGTATTCCTCACTGTCTCGTGAGTAGATATCGGGAAACCCAGCATAAAATTAGCCCTTACAGAAATCCCTGCCTTCTTTGTGACAAACACAGCCTTTTCTACATCTTCTAGAGTGCTTTTTTTATTTATAAAAATAAGCTCCGTTGGATCTCCTGTCTCTATGCCGAATATGATCTGTTCGCATCCAGCTTTTTTTGCCTCAGGCAACAACTCCAGGTCCAGCGGACTCACCCTTGACTGGCAGCGCCAGTTTATTTTAAAATCACTCTCTCCTATCAGCTTAAAGATCTCCTTTACCCTGCCCCCATTAAGAAAGAAAAAGTCATCTACAAAATAGAAAAGTCTTCCCGGAGACAGCTTGTTTAAAGCAACTATCTCTTTGTATACGCTGCCTGCTGAGCGAAATCTTACTTCTCTTGTAGATATAGCCTTATCGCAATATACGCACGAAAACGGACAGCCCCTGCTAGTGATTATAGAATTGACTATATATTTTTTCAACGGCAATAGGTCCCATGCAGGAAAAGGCAGTTCATCAAGGTTTTCTATAAGATTTTTCTCCGGGTTGTGCTTTATCACTCCGCCTTCCTTGTACGATAGCCCATTTATCGCGCTTAAGTCAGACTTATAGGACAAGCTAGATACTAATTCACGCATTGTATTTTCGCCTTCCCCCCTCACTACAGCATCGCAGCCAGTATCAAGTATAGAATTTTCAGAAAATGCTGTAGCATGATGGCCTCCTATTGCCACAAAGATATCCGGCATCCTCTCTTTTATGAACTTGATTATCTTTTTTGCAGAATTATAAGACGCTGTCCTGCATGAAACACCGATCAAGGATGGAGAAAAATCACGAACAAGCTCCATGAGCGCATTCTCAGAAAACCTCTCAACCTCATAATCAATGATCTTCAGATTATGTCCATTATTCCTTAAGACACTGGCTATGTAAGCTACCCCAAGAGGCGGCTCCAGGTTCTGCACCTTGTTCAACACCACAGGCATATTTAATAATAAAATATTCATATAATCAATTTGGCCTTGGAATTACTCTCTATCTTGAGATGGATACCAGTTGCAGCAAAAATAAGACAAAGCCCTATTATTATAGATTTATGGCGAAAAAGTGTCCCTATATTGCCCTCCGTGACCCCAAGTATAAGAGCCATTATCAACACATACCCTGCCACTATAATGGTGTAACCTCTGTTCTTTTTAAAGCAGTAAACAAAACCCTTGAAAATAAAAGGTATCAAAATATACCAAATAAACGTCTCTGGGGCTGTCATAAACTGCATAGCGCTTCCAATCTGCCATGGAAAAGGCAGTAAAAATACAACTGCCGCTCCAACAGGTAAAAATAATAAGAGTTGGCCAAAATTAGAAAAGTCAAGCCCTGGTAAAAAACTAGACCCTCCAAATGTCCTTACTTTCCTTGCAAGGTTTACCCTTTCCAAAAATATATCTGGATCAAAAGAACTATAATCAAACCACAACTCATTCGGCAATAAAGAACCTCTTTTCTGCCACAGGAACCAGAAAGCCCCTATAAGAACTATAATTCCAAAAAATATAGAGACAAACTTATTCCTTCTGTTAGATAAAAATAATAAAAAAAAGACCCCTAGGAGCATAACAATACTTATTGCTATCGGCGGACGCAGTATAAATGCGATATAGGTAGACAGAATAATGCACAACAGATACCATATACTGAATTTTTTTATCAACATCATCAGGCTAAAAATAACCAGATATACGAAAAAGATATAGCCTGGTTCCTTTAGATTCTGCGTTGACCATAAAACCAAAGAAGGCCAGAAACAATACAATAAAGCCGCCCACCTGGCAATATTTTTATCTGTTAGCTTAGCTGTTATTAAATATATAACTATGATAGACAGCGCTCCTAATAATGAATTCAGAAAAAATAAATTTACAGGAGTAACCCCCATAGCCATAGTCATAATAAACCCATTTATATAGTCATAAGCGCTCACAGTCGGACAATCTGCGTAATATTTATGAAACGTCGCCTTGTCAGGGAATATACCTATGTTCCATAGATCCTTCAGCACTACGCCATTACTCCAGTAACTTAACCCGTCTCCTATAAAAAACCCCTCGAATGCAAATGAAGTTTCTCTGTAAGCAAACTGCGCCGCAAACAAATGCAATATCAGGGACAACACTATCCGCAATAAATAACCAGTCATAAAAATCGTCAATAAAAACTTCGCATCTTCTTTTGAAGACAGATAGACACACAAGCCTCCGATAAATAAACCAAGAAGAAATATATCAACGCTAAATGCATACTCTGGCAAATATACCGTAAATAGCGCTATGGATATTCCAGTCACTATAATAAAAATCAATCTACGCATGTTTTACCTTCGG
>JAHJGB010000025.1 GCA_018824725.1 Candidatus Omnitrophota bacterium | reverse complement strand
CTCTGTAACCCTTTTCCACCTGTTGATTATCTCTGTCATGTAAACAGGAATTCTAATGGTCTTGCCCTGATTTGCGATCGACCTTGTTATATACTGCTTGATCCACCACGCCGCATAAGTAGAAAACCTGTAGCCTTTATAAGGATTATATTTTTTCACAGCCTTCATAAGGCCGAGGTTTCCTTCTTCTATAAGATCCATCATAGGCACGCCCAGTTTCGAATATCTCTTGGCAATATTTACCACAAGCCTCAGATTGGACTGAATCATCCTTTTCTGGGCGTGGACATTACCTGCCCTAACCTTTTTCGCAAGGGATATCTCTTCCGCCGCGGTCAAAAGAGGCGTCTCCTTTATTGCTTTTAAATAAAGTTTTATAGCGTCCATAATATTAATTCAAAAGTAAAAACGAAAAAGTCAAAATTACAATTAAAAATTCAAAACTTTGCTGTTTTTGTTTCCATCTTTACTTTTAACTTTTGAGTTGTGGTTTTGCCTTTTTACTTTTGACTTTTTACTTTTCTTTCGCCTGGGCCTGAGCAGCTGCGAGCCTGGCAATCGGAACCCTGAAAGGCGAACAGCTTACATAGTTCATGCCAACCCTGTGGCAGAACTCAACTGATTTAGGTTCTCCGCCGTGCTCTCCGCAAATACCCACCTTTAGGTCTTTGCGGGTTTTTCTGCCGCGCTCAATGGCTATTTTCATAAGCTCGCCTACTCCGTCCTGGTCTATTGTCTGGAATGGGTCGTTAGGTAAAATCCCTTTCTCGAGATAGTCTGTCAGAAATCCGCCCATATCATCTCTTGAAAAACCAAAACTCATCTGAGTAAGGTCATTGGTGCCGAATGAAAAGAATTCAGCGTCTTCGGCAATTTTACCTGCCATCAAAGCTGCCCTCGGGATTTCAATCATTGTGCCGAACATATAAGGAAACTTCTTTACCTTATATTTAGCGATAACCTCATCGTAAACCTTTTCAACGATTTTTTTCTGGTTCACAAGTTCAGCCTTATCGCACACAACAGGTATCATTATCTCAGGAGAAATCTTTTTGCCTGATTGAATGAGTTCACACGCTGATTCAAGTATTGCGGCCACCTGCATCTCTGTGACCTCGGGATAAGTAACCCCGAGCCTGACACCGCGATGGCCCATCATTGGATTTGATTCGCGTAAATTCGAAGCCCTCTTTTCCAGATCCTCCATTGATATATTCAAACTCTCTGCCAGTTCTTTTAATTTTGCTTCTTCGTGCGGCACAAATTCATGAAGAGGCGGATCCAGAAGCCTTATTGTAACCGGATATCCTTCCATCGCCTCAAGCGTGCCTTTTATATCGCTTTTTACGTGCACGAATAGTTCTGCCAGGGCAGCTTTTCTTTCTTCCACAGTCTTGGAAACTATCATCTTCCTTAATTTAAAAAGAGGCTCTTCGGAACCCTTGCCGTAAAACATGTGCTCTGTCCTGAAAAGGCCTATGCCTTCTGCTCCGAACGAGCGGGCTTTTTTAGCATCGCTGGGAGTATCTGCATTGGTCCTGATTTTTAACTTTCTGACAGAATCGCATATCTTCAAGAATTTACTCAAAACCTCGTTTTCCTCGGATGCGTCAATCATGGGAAGCTTGCCTTCATAAACATAGCCTTTTGTGCCATTAAGAGTAATCCAGTCGCCTTCCTTATAGGTCTTTCCTGCCGCAGAGAACTGTTTTGAATGAGCGTCCACTGCTATGCTGCCGCACCCTACAATGCAGCATTTGCCCCAGCCGCGCGCAACAAGAGCTGCGTGCGAGGTCATACCGCCCCTCACAGTAAGTATAGCCTCAGCTGCCCTCATGCCCTCTACGTCTTCAGGGTTTGTTTCTTCGCGGACAAGTATTACCTGTTTGCCGGATTTTTTCCATTTCACAGCTTCTTCTGCTGTAAACAATGCCTGGCCGCCTGCTCCGCCCGGGCCCGCAGGTAAACCTTTAGCAATAGGTTTGTGGGATTTCTCTGCCTTCGGGTCAATTATAGGATGCAGTAACTCATCCAGCTGATCCGGAGTGACTCTCATAACAGCGGTTTTCGCGTCTATGAGTTTTTCCTTTATCATGTCAACTGCCATCCTGACAGCAGCAGGGCCGTTTCTTTTGCCTGAACGGCATTGAAGCATATAAAGCTTTCCTTTTTCAATAGTGAATTCAATATCCTGCATATCCTTGTAATGATTCTCAAGCCTTTTTCTTATGCGGCATATCTCTTTATAAATCACAGGCATGAATTTTTCGAGTGTTACGAGCTCTTTATTATGTTCGCTCGTTGAGTATGAATTAATAGGCGCCGGGGTCCTGATGCCTGCCACGACATCCTCGCCCTGGGCATTCACAAGATATTCGCCGTAAAAACCATTTTCGCCGTTACCCGGATTTCTTGTAAAAGCGACTCCTGTGGCAGAATCATTGCCCATGTTCCCGAAAACCATTGTCTGCACGTTTACCGCAGTGCCCCATTCGTGAGGAATATTTTCAATCCTTCTGTAAGAGACCGCTCTTTTGCCGTTCCACGACGCAAATACAGCGCTTATCCCTCCCCAGAGCTGTTCGTAAGGATCGTCTGGAAATTCTTTTTTAAGCGCCTCTTTTATTTTTTTCTTAAACTCTGCGCAAAGCTTTTTCAAATCCTCGGCGTTCAGATCAGTGTCGCTCTTCGCGCCCTTTTTATGTTTTACGCTGTCCATGATTTTTTCGAGCTGCTTGCGTATGCCCATTTCGCCTTCAGGCTCGATACCTGCCGCCTTTTCCATCACAACGTCGGAATACATCATTATGAGGCGCCTGTAAGCGTCATAAACAAACCTCTCATTTTTAGTTTGATTTATAAGACCGGGGATTGTTTTTTCAGTAAGGCCCACGTTTAAAACTGTTTCCATCATGCCCGGCATTGACTTGCGTGCGCCTGAACGAACAGAAACCAGAAGCGGATTTTGGACGTCGCCGAAACCTTTTTCCATCAGCTTCTCGACCTTTGCGAGATTTTTTTCAACCTCTTCTCTGAGCCCTTTTGGATATTTGCCTTTATTCTGATAATAGTGCGTGCAAATTTCTGTTGTAATTGTAAATCCCGGAGGAACAGGCAGCCTCAGATCCTTATGCCCTGCCATTTCCGCTAAATTCGCGCCCTTGCCCCCTAAAAGATTTTTCATGCTTTCATTTCCGTCTGCTTTTCCACCGCCAAAGAAGTAAACCATTTTGTTCATTTCCAAAAACCCCTTTCTATTATCGCTGAACCACGCGGAAGCTGACCCTCGTTTTGCTCGGGTCAGACGCGGAAAAACGCAGAAGCCAGAGTTTAGCTTCAGCGTAGCTTTGCGTTATGTTCCGCGTATTTCCGCGATTAGCATAGTGTTATTCTACTACTATCTGTGGCAACATTGCCAGATCCGCCACATCATTTGTGTATAGCTTGTTAATGGCCTGCATCATCGCAAGCCTGTTCTGCCTTAAAGCCTTATCTTCTGCGTTCACAAGAACGTTATCAAAAAATTTATGCAAGACTTCAAAAAACGCCTCGCCGTAGGCCCTGGTAGCTTCTTTGTATTTTTCTTTTTTTATCAAATCCTTTATTGCGCCGCTATTGGCTGAGTATGCCTTCCACACCTCTTTTTCCAGATCCTCCTTTAATAAGCCCTCGTTTACCTCTCCTATTTTCTCAGCCTTTGCGCCTTTTAAAATATTAGATGTCCTTTCGCAAACCTTGGCTGCTTTTAGAAAATATTTTTCAGCGCTTATTTCAGAGAGAGCCCCTACTCTCTTGAACGCACTCACAATATCATTGCACCCGGACCGGAGAACCGCCTGTTTTAATTCTAGGGGCCTTGTATCGGGCGCCAGAGATTCAAGCCTTTCCTTTATGTAGTTAATTACCTTTTTCTCTAATTCTTCGGGGAATATTTTAAGCTTGCCTTTATACAGCTCTATCGCTTTTCTGATAATGCCTGCGATCTCCAGCCTTAGGGATTTATAGTTTATAATCTGGATCAAGCCCTGGGAATTTCTTCTGATGCCAAACGGATCAAAACTTCCTTTCGGCTCTATGCCGCTTCCAAGAAGGCCGACTATATTATCTATCCTGTCGCCTATCGCGAGCACTGCGCCTTCTATTGTCTCGGGAAGATTGTCGTCCAGGCCTTTTGGAAGATAATGCTCTTTTATGGCTATGGCCACGGATTCTTTTTCCCCGCTCTTTAGGCTATATTCCATCCCCATAACGCCCTGAAGGCTGGGAAATTCGCCCACCATCTGCGTAACCAGGTCTGACTTCGAAAGATACGCAGCCTTTTTTATATCATTTTTCTTTACAGGGTCTATATTTAATTTTTCTGAAATAAATAGTGAAAGGTCTTCCAGTCTTTGAATTTTTTCGAACATATTACCTAAATCCTTATGAAAAATCAAGTCTTTTAATTTAGGGGTCAGTTCCGAAAGCGGCTTTTTTATATCTTCGTTGTAGAAAAACAGGCTGTCCTTGAGCCTGGCCTCTAAAATATTTCCATAAACCTTTTTCATCTTGGCTATATCCCTGCCTTTGCCGTCCAATATAGCAATAAATTTATTTACCAGTTTTCCGTCTCTGGATAGGGTGAATATCCTCTGATGCTTGGACATGCTGGCTGCCAGCACATCTCTGGGGACCTCAAGGAATTTTTTGTCAAAATCTCCTATCATTAATACAGGCAGACGAACCAGAAAATTCGTCTCTTCAAGAAGGTTTTTATCAATGTATTCATCCAGGCCCAGCTTTTTTTGAGCCAGCTTAATCATATTTTCGATTTCTGATTTTCTTTTGTCCTGGTCCAGGACGCAGGATTTTTGAAGTTTCTTAAGATATGCGCCTGCTGATAATCCTTTGGCAATCCCGGCAGGTATATTCCCCATCCTGATCTTTATATTTTCCTTGTCCAATAAAACCAGTATGGATTCTATGGGCCTTGCGAATCTGGTGCCTGAATCATCCCATTTCATTATCTTCGGAAAGCTGATTGATTTTATTGCTTCAGGGATCAGGACCTGCAGCACTTCTTTCGTAGGCCTTGCTTTTATTTTCTTGACGATAAATACGTATTCGCCTTTCGGCGTTGATTTTATTTTTAAATCCTTTGCATTCGCGCCCTGATTTTTTGCAAAACCAATCCCCTGAGGCGTAAGATTGTTGTTTTCGTCAAACGCGATTCTTTTAGGCGGCCCGCTTATTTCCTGGCACAGGTCTTCCTGCTTCAACTGCATATCCTTTATATAACAAACCAGGGTAGAAGCTGTCCCGTATACATTTATATCCCCGTGCGATATGCGCTCCAGAGCCAGCCTTTCGATAAACGCGCTTTTCAATTTATCCAACGCAGGCCTTGCATAACTCGTAGGCAACTCCTCAACATTTATCTCTAACAAGAAATCCTTCATTTTTATTCCATCCCGGCTATGTAGGTATCGGCGCAGCGTTTCGCAAGAGAACGGACCTTTGCGATATAGCGGGGCCGCTCGTTCTGGCTTATCGCGCCCCTGGCGTCCAGGACATTGAAAGCATGCGATGCCTTCAGGACAAAACTGTACGCCGGATACGCAAGCCCCTTATCCGCCAATCTGTTCGCCTCTTTTTCAAAATACTCAAACATCTTTGAATACATTTCTATACTAGCTTCTTCGAAATTATATTTTGAATATTCTATCTCGTGCCGCTTGTGGATATCGCCGTAGGTCACGCCGCTCGCCCACTCCAGGTCGAACAGGTTGAACTTTTCCTGGATAAACATGCATATGCGCTCAAGGCCGTAAGTGATCTCGCAGGGCACGACATCCAATTCTATGCCTGCCACCTGTTGAAAATATGTAAACTGCGTGATCTCCAGACTGTCCAGCCAGACTTCCCAGCCAAGGCCGGAAGCGCCAAGCGTAGGAGATTCCCAATCGTCTTCCACGAATCTTACTTCATGCGCCTTTAAATTTATGCCCAGCGCCTTAAGGCTGTCCAGATAAATCTTTCTTATGTCAGCTACTGTGGGTTTTATTATTACCTGATACTGATAATAATGCTGGAGCCTCAGGGGATTATCAGCATATCTTCCGTCGCAGGGCCGCCTTGAAGGCTGGACATAAGCCACGCGCCACGGGTCTTTGCCCAGTGACTTAAAAAATGTGGCTGGATGAAAAGTGCCTGCGCCCACTTCTGTGTCCAGCGGCTCCACGATAAGGCACCCCCTGTCAGACCAGAACTTGTTCAGCTTCTCCACCACTTCCTGAAAAGATAATTTTTTCATATTAAGAACCTGCCTGTTTTTAACGACCTGTCTAAATTCTCCTCTATTATCTTGCCAATGACTGCCTTGATTTCATTATTTATATCTTTTGTCAATTTCATATTAGACGCCCTGCTCCATGGTTCTTTCTCTAGATGCATAACGCTGGACATCGCGCCTTTGGTTAATTTAAAATATTCAGCGCCTGGCCACAAACCCGAAGCCATCAATAATTTTATTTCAAAAAGCCTTGTAATGCCTCTGGCCTCTTTGCCGCTATCAAGCGATTTAAATCCATTGTAAAGCGCCTCAAACACCTCTTCTGACTTCCCTCCGGGCTCGGTGAATACATCTGCCAGCTCAAGCATGTAATAAGCTGACGACGCCCTGGCCCATTCTTTAAGTATATTAAGGAATACCTCCTGCGTCTCGCATTGCGATATTATAGAAATCCCGCCTTTTTTCTTCTCGTAAAAAACTATCTGGTCCAGGCTGAAAAATATCGGATTTGCGTCGCTCCTGGGCCTCGAGCCCCTGGCGCCTTTTATAATTCCGTCCACCTTTCCGAAATCTTTTGTAAAAAAAGTAAGGATAAGGCTAGTTTCCCTGAAGTCCTTCTTTTTTAAAAGTATCGCTTCTGTTTTCTGTATTGCCATAATAGGCTTTTGGCGTAACCGCGCCGCCTGAAATAATCATTTTCATGCCGTCTTCCACAGACATATCCAGAACAATAACATCGCTCTCGGGCACAAGCACCAGCATGCCTGAAGTGGGGTTAGGCGCAGTAGGCACAAATACATTTATGACATTTTCTTTTGTCTTTGCCTGCGCCTCGCCTGTGGTTTCCGAAGTGACAAATCCTATAGCATAAACCCCGTTCTTCGGGTATTGCACCAAAACAACCTTCTTAAAAATAGACTTATGGCCGGATAAAAAAGCCGCGGACATCTCCTTAAGACCTTTGTAAATAGTGCTTATCATCGGGACCTTGTACAAAATATTTTCTCCGAAGCCGAATATCTTCCTGACAAGTATAATCCTTGCGGCAAACCCTATCAGCGTCAGAAGCCCCAGCAAAATAAAAAATATCGCGACTTTTGTAAGAAGGCCTACAAATACCCTGTCAGGCAGCCATATCTGGAATATTTTCATTATAGGCTCCAGTAATAAAAGATTGAGCTTATTTATAATAAAATACAAAACCCAGAATGTCAGCGCCACAGGCACTATAATCAAAAGACCTGTAAAAAAATTGACTTTTATTTTACGCCACATATCATATCCTCAAAAATTGGAAAATAAGCACCGTTAAGATAACCCCCAAAAAAGCGCCTATGAAAACCTCTGAAAAGTTATGGATCCTGGCGGTCAACCTGCTCCTTGCCACTAGAATCGCTAAAATAAACACAAGAAAAATTACCAGGCTGTTAGGATAAAGCAGTGATATAATCGTCCATATTGAGAAGGCTATTGCGGTGTGTCCGCTTGGCATGCCTCCTCTTAAAGGCGTGCCCTTGTGCAGCAAAAGCTTGCTTAAAATCACTATCACAAGGATCAGGATCAGCACTATAAAAGTTATATGCCAGCTGGACTCCCGTATCTTTATGATATTGTCTTCTATCCTGATCCCTGCCCTGGAGGCAAACAAGATGTAGCCAACCACGATAGCGGTTATTGCGCTTAGTAGAACCGCTCCTGCTCCTATATCCTTTACTATTCTTGCCAGAGGATGATATTCCTGGCTAACCAGGTCCACTGTATATTCAATTGCCGTATTAAACATCTCGGCAAAAAGCACGAACGCTATTGTAAGGCACAGCGCTATCAATTCTATGTAGGTAAAATTTAATAATACGCCCAAAAGCGCTGCAAAAAGCCCCATTAAAAAATGAAGCCTCATATTGCGCTGGCTCTTAAAAACATACACAAAGCCTTCTATGGCTGCGTTAAAACTCTCCACTAAACTCTGCTGCTGCATAGATTTTCCATTAATTCTTTTTCTTTATCTTTCATCTTTTTCCTGGCGCGGGGTTTTTCGTCGTCATAACCCAATAGATGAAGTATGCCATGCACAAAATAAAGGTCCAATTCATCCTGAAGATCCTTTTTCCTCTTTTTTGCTTCTTTGGCAGCTGTTTCCACGGATATCACGACATCTCCCAGGATAACCCCTGACAGCCCCCTGGAATCGCGCATGGGAAACGCCAGCACATCCGTAGCCGAATCTTTTCTTCTGTATTTCCAGTTCAAATTTCTTATATACATGTCGTTTACCAGCACAAGACTCAGCTCAGCCTCGTTTTCGCCCATCGCATTTAAAACGCGATCCGCACAGTTTTTGATCTTATCCTTATCAATCTTCGCTATGCTCTGTAAATTCTGGATGTCTAATTTCATATTTTTGCCTTACTATCGCTTACTATCGGAGCCCGACTCCCATAGTATTAGTATGGGTGTCGGGCTCCGATAGTTTATCGCTTCTTTTTTCTGGTGTCTTCCGGATATTCCACGCGGCTGTGGTATATGCCTGTCAGGATATGGGTAAAAACCTCTGCTATTTTTTCCAGGTCCTTGAGCGTCAGTTCGCATTCGTCCAGCTGGCCGTCTATAAATTTATTGTTTATAATCTTTTTGACAAGTCCCTGTATGCTGGAAGGCGTAGGGTCATCGAGCATACGCGAGCCAGCCTCCACTGAATCAGCCAGAAGCACGCACGCTGCTTCTTTGGTCTGAGGCTTTGGCCCGGGATATCTAAAGCCTTCTTCAAAAACATCTTCATCCCCAGTCTTTTCTAATGCCCTCTTAAAAAAATAAAAAACAAGGCCAGTGCCGTGATGCTGCCTTATTATATCCACAATCTTTTTATTCAAGCCGTATCTTTCGGCGAGTTCCACTCCGTTTTTAACGTGGCTGGTAATTATCAAACTGCTCATTGTAGGAGAGAGTTTGTCGTGCATGGATTCGCCGCCTGTCTGGTTTTCGCTGAAATACTCTGCCTTTTCGATCTTTCCTATGTCATGAAAATAAGCGCTCACCCGTGTCAGAAGAGCGTTTGCGCCGATTGTTTCGCACGCTACCTCAGCCAGATTTCCCACCACAAGGCTGTGATGATATGTACCTGGCGCTTTTATCACCATTTCCTTTAAAACAGGATGGTTCAGATCAGCTATTTCCAGAAGGCTTATATCTGTAATGGTCTTTGACGCTGTTTCAAAAATAGGCAAAACCCCTGTAACTATTATTGCAGATATAACGCCGTTTGCCAGTCCTATGAATGCCTCGGTCATATATGTGTTAAAATCCAGGGAATTTACCAGGCCTATTCCTATAAAATACGCCATATTGGCAAACCCTATCATGAAGCCTGCTGTTATAATCTGAGAACGCCTTCTGGCATCCCTGACCGCAAAAATCCCTACCATCCCGCCCACAATAGACACCGCAGCCATATCCAGCCTGCCCCCTGAAATCATGCCTATTATTATGCTTAAAAAACATGTGGTTATTATTGCGAGCCTGCTGTTAAGAAGAAGCGCTATAAGCATTGAAGCAGCTGACACAGGGATCAGATTGCTCGGCCACGGAGATATGACAATGAGTTTTGCCGCCAGCATCATAAGAATGCATATCGAAGCCAAAAGCATCAGTTCCTTATTGCCTACTATCAGATCGGGCTCATAGAATTCAATATAAAGCACAAGAAGCAGTATAAATAATACTATTATTAAACCAATGCCGAAAAAAGCCGCTACCTTAATAGGATACGGCTCGCGCT
>JAHJGB010000024.1 GCA_018824725.1 Candidatus Omnitrophota bacterium | reverse complement strand
CACGTGCTATTCTTCGATATGTATACTACGCCCTGCATATCCGTAATAAAATCGAGAAATTTCTTTGTCTCATCCTTTTGGTTCATAGCCAAAGCTATTTCCCCCGAAAGAACTGCGTCAGACCTCATTAATTCTTTAATAACGTAATAATTCATCACGCGATTAGCAAATAAATTGTTTAACCCTATATTATTTTCGTCCCAAATAATTCCCATTATGAAAGGGTAATCTTTTAATTCCTGAATGTGTCCAGCAAAAGACTTAGCAATATCTTCTTGCCTCCAGTCTATTCTACGCGGCGGAGCTGCCCCTATTATGCTGTAAACGCCCTCCAGATAGGGCTTATACAAGATATTGATATTTTTATCTTTTGATCTAAACTTGTTTTTTTCATCTATTCTATAAGTAAAGGAACTATTAAAATATTGCATAAGGCCCGTAGAAAATACAAAAATTACAACAATATTTTTAACGCGCTTATTTCCGATAAGATCTATCCCTATAGCGGATATAAGCGCAAAGCATGGTAATACTGGCATGAAAAATCTCGCTTGTTTAAATTTTATAAAACTCAATAATATAAGCGGAATAAAAGACCATATTGTAAAAAACACCTTAAATTTTGATTTTGATTTTATATAAAATATTGCGAGGCAAACGATAAATAAAAGAAAAAATATAAACGACAAAATAGAGTTATTGAAACTGAGTATAAGGCAGCGAATATTTTCAAAAGTAGGAATAGAGGTATTTTCGAACGCAATCCTGAGATGGGATAATATCCCTCTGTTTCTCTTTATGTACCATAAAGAAGGGATAATAAAAGATATGGCTAATGCAATTAGTAATTTTTTCAGCCTATACAAAAAATCTCTTATCTTAGAATCCGATAAGCATGCGATAATCATATATAAAACCAAAGGTAAAATAAAAATAATATACGACCATTTGATAAGCATGCCAATCGCTGCGCTGATGCAAAATATAATAGACCAGAGTAAGCTTCTAAATCTATCGGTAGAAATCAGGCAATAAATACTGAGAGTCACTATTGCTGTAAGTGCAAAATCTAGCTGAAATAACCGTGAATGGCCATAAATAATAGGGTAAAATGATAGTATTGTGGCGGATAATACGCCTATGAATGGGCTATATAACTTCTTGCCGATAAGATACAAAGAAACGATAAGTATCAAAAAAAACAACATATTCGTCATTACGGAAACAATATAGGATAACCCAAAAATTAAATTAAAAAGGCTGGCTATAAAATAAAATAGAGGCGGCCAGTGTGTGGTATTTGCGTCAATCAGCTCATAAAAAATACTATGCGCGGGGTGAAGAAAAGCTCTTACGAATCTCAAACTGGTCCAAAGATGAATGCCTTCATCGTAGCTTACCGGCAGCTTATTCTGAGAAAGCCAGATATAATTATTTACTGCATAAAACAGGAAAAGCGCTCCTAGTATCACCCTGTGACTTCTTTTCATTGCTGACATTCCTACCTTTTTATTGTCTTTATTAAATAAAGGTATTTAAACGAAGATTTCATAGGCTTGTTTGCGCTGTTTTTAATACTTCGCTTAACTGTTTTGCGAGGATTTCTAAAGAATATTTTTCTTCTACAGTCTTTCTTGCTTTATTACCCATATCTTTTCGTAAGTCAGGGTTTATGATCAATCTTTCCATGCCTTCCATAAATGCTTCTCTTGTCTTAGCCAGAAAGCCATTAACGCCATTCTGGATAATACACCCCGCTTCGCCTATATCGCTCGAAACAGTCGGCTTAGCCATAGCCATATATTCAAAAAGCTTGGTGGGGCTCTTTGCTCTGTTAAATTTTGTATCCTGAATTAAAGGCAAAAGGCCTATGTCAATATTTGACAAATGCTTGGAAATCTCATCCGGCGGAATCCAGCTGTCTATTTTTATCCTGTCCCTGCACCTAAAACTACCGGAATAATTATTTGTTTCCTGAAAATACTTGCCTTCTCCTGCCAGGTTCAGATAGATATTATTATACTTATCCGCTAATACCGAAAAACAGTCTAAGATAAATCTGATGTTCTCGTACATTTCTTTATGATACATAGTTCCTATCCACGAAAAAGTTATTTTTGAATTACCATTATTCTTATTATCAGGTTTAAAAAATTCCGTATCCACGCCTGTAGGAATATAATATACCTTGTCATTAAACCTACTTATATAATCTTTCAAGAACGCGCTTGCTGTAATGCACGCTTTTGAATATCTAGCTATCCTGCGGGTTAAAAATTCCATCTTTGAGCTTGGGTAAAAACCAAGGTAGTATTCCGGATTTTCTCTCATATTCCAATCATCGCAATCAAATATAATCCTATTCCTCTTTAATAGAGATACTAAAAAAGGCGCAAGCGTATGATAATTTAGCCTCTGCATAAAAAATATACTGTCTTTTTCTTTTCTAAATAATACCTTAAAGGCTTTTATGTTGTATCTAATCTTCTCAAAAAAAGACATCTCAAATTCTTTTTCTCCATACTTGGCTCCCAGGTTATCCGCAAAAGAAAACACTTCGGCGCTTATGTCGTATTTTCTCAAGGCGCGGGCAAAATTATAGCATCTCACCCTTGCGCCTGATAAATTATAGCCTTCCCTTGTAATAAAAATAACTCTCATTTTAAACCTGCTCTAGAATGACTGCCTGCCTGCTTAATCTTTTCGATTAATTCATGATATGCCTTGCCTGCCGACTTAAGGCTGCCATCTTCATGAACGCACAAACCTAAGTCATCGTCCCATTTTTCAGCCTCAGATAAATTATCCCAGAGCCTCGCCTGCCTTGTCCATTGCCATGGCACAAATCCAGCTGCATCAGTACTTAAAAATGCGTTAAAGTCTTTGACTAATTCTTGCTTCTGCCTCATCTCTTCATTAAGGCTCATGCCAGATGCATTCCATGCTTCCTGAAAAAGAACCGGCTTTGCCGTGACTCCTCTAAAATTAAACTCCCCAGGTTCATACGTATGCACGCAGGCATAATCTATAGCGTCCAGGAGCTCAATAGTAGAATCGCCTCCTATGGTAATAGGATGGGTATCGCCATTTTCTCTGAATGTATCTATAATCTCTTGCGCCCATGCCTTTAGTAAATCCAGGTCTTTTTTTTCAAGGCGCGGTTCATTCCATAAATCCCATGTAATACCCGGGACATCTTTATATCGCCCGGCAATTATCTTTACAAATTCTTTCTGGACGCCAATCTTATCTTTATCTATCATCCTTTCTCTGAGGCCCAGCCAGCCGATAGGATTTCCCATCTCTTCAGGCACCAGGGAAAATAAATCCATACAAAAAATTAAGCCCTGTTCCTGGCTTAATTGTATTATCGCATCCAGTATCCTCAATGACCGCTCTGAAGGCAATGGCCCTATATCAGCTTCATTAAAATACGGGTCCAATGGTTCTCTAACTACCTGTGAAAAATAATCCCTGAACCATTTAGAATGATGATAATGTATACGCACAAAATTAATGCCCAGATTGCGCATTGACTTAAAATCTTCTCTTATTCTCAGTAGATTTGGCTTCAGCCATATCAGTTCACCGAGTTTACTCTCATAATAATTCACTCCTAAAATAAGGGATTCTTCATTCTTAATAATAAACCGGTTTTTGTCTATGCCTATTGAAATACCATTTTTTAGGATATCTTTATCTATCACTACAAAACCATTTTCTTCTCTGTCTAAAATTATGCCATTTTTCTTTAAACTTGCTCTTACTGTATAAAAACTGCTTTCGAATCTTTTTGGCTGCCATGTTTCCTTCAGGATCGCCTCTCTTTCCGGCTGCAGATCAACTGGTTTTTCTGTAGTATAAATAACGCTGTTTTCTTTATCTAAAAATTCTATTTCAATAACTCCCGACTCTTTGATCTTTCCGCCATTAATAATATTCAAAGAGGCCTCAACCTTTTCTCCCTGATAATAGCTGGCAAAATCGGTTTCCAGCCCATGCATGATGATAGGAAACGACAGATATTTTATCGCATCCATCAAATTTTTTTGCGCATCCGGCTTTTTTGGATTTAGAGGGTTTTCCTCCCCTATTGAACTAATCAGGCACCACTTATTCGGTATTTTATTCGATGTTTTCGTATAAGGGTTTTTCCAGCTTTTTACAAAGACCATGCCTTCCTTGTTCTTTGAAAAATCCCGGGCAGGAATCCTGTAAGGAAAAACATTCCCATGAGTAGGCCGGACAGGGTTAAAACCAAGGCTTGTGGTAACGCTTAAACCTATATCCTGCGTCTCTTCTGATTCATAATATTTTATGCCCAGATGGGATAAAAAGGATACGTAAGGATCTTTTATATCTACTTTCTGCCATCTACCTCCGAGTTTTTCCATAGGCGCCCAGAAAGGCTTTCCAGCGACATTCAAAAATCCTCCTCCTTCAAAGATGTATTCCTTTATATTCTCAAAGGCCTTATACGGAAATGCCTCGCCATAAGGCATAATGAGCAAATCAAAGGTATTTATATTCAGGCTCTTTCTATCGGCAAGCTCGTCAGAATTCAGATAATCTATAGAAAAAACCTTCGGGATATTATTATATATCCATTCAGGCGTAAGGGCCGGCGGCATTCCGATTGAAGGAAATTCCCTGTCTTTAAATACAGCAATTTTAAATTGATTTTTTGCGGCATTGGCTTTATTTTCAGTATATGAAGATCGGCAGATAAAAAATATTGGGAGTAAAATAATTATAATAAGGCTGTATAATCTAAATTTCGTTAAGATAAACTTTTGCATTTTCTTAGTCATTTTGTGTTAAGTATCTATATATTTCATCAGCGACTATTTCGTTGCCTCTTCGGTTGAAATGCAGTTCATCTGATAACATAAGGCTTTCTGGATCATTTTTCTGAAAAACAGGCACCGTATCTAGGGATTCAATATTGCACTCAGTGATAATTTCTTTTATTTCCGCATAGGACCTTCTCAAATATGGATCGCAATCCTCAAATCGCCTAGTAATGCCGAGGATAACTATAAGAAAACGCGTCTCGCTGGTTAAGCATAGTTTTCTCATTTTTTGTATATGATGTCGCGTGGCTTCGACTATATCCTTATAATAATCTTCATAATTTTTATTTTTTAAAAAAAATATCCTCATAATAGCAAATCTATATAATGCTGAATGTTTTAACAAAAATGGGGATACGTTCGGTAAAATCTCCCTGTGCGGAAAATAACCCACAAGGGTGTTTTGTTCCATTGTAACCAGGGGTGTGGAAACAAAATCATTCAAGCAGAATCCGACAATAACCATATCCGGATTATACTGCATCCATTTTTCTTCCAGGGCGCGGCTATACTGTATAGCCCCATAGCCTGTTACCGCGCAATTCCATACTTCAAATTTTTCCGGATTTTTGTTTTTGTTTAGCAGCCCTTCGAGTATTTTTACATAATCAGAATTAGCTGTTGTAGAATCCCCCAAACAAATTATTCTATATGCGCCATCTGGTTTAAATTTTATCCTTTCCTTATCAAGCATGCCTAAGGAATTAGTCTTCATCCATCCGGATTTAGCATTTGGCAACCATTCATAACCCAATGTCCTCGATGGACGGGTTATCTTATTGTTAAGAAAAATATCACTTCTGCTCCAGTCTTTTGTATTATGCGTCATCAAGGATTCGAATCCTGCTATTGGAGAAAAAAACTTGATAACTGCTTCGGTTGTCAAAACCGTCAAGATGAGTGAAAAGAAAATCAATCCTAATCCAAAGAGTATATCTTTTTTAGAGCGAGACTTGTTTATCCTATTTGTCATTTCGAGTTCTTTATTTGAATGGCTTCCCCGTATGCCTTTAAAAGGTTAATAGCAGTAACAGTCCAGTTATATTCTTTTTCAGCCCTCTCGCGCGCCAATTTTTCTAAACTATTTTTCAAAACAGGATCCTGTAAGATTTTTAATATCCCGTCAGCCAAAGAATTAATATCGCCGGGCGGAGTTAATATCCCTGCCATCCCCAGCATCCTGGGCACCTCGCCTACATTACTTGCAACTATTGCCTTTCCTGAAGCCAGGTATTCCACTATTTTTAAGGGGCTTTTACACAAAGTAACTTCATTTTCTTCAAAACAGGCCAGGCATACATCTGCCGTAGCTATATATTGTGGCACAAGCTCGTGAGGAATTGCGCCTGTAAAAATAAGCTTTCCGTCAAGATTTAATCTTTGGGCTAGTTTTTTCAATTCGCCTGCCTGATATCCATCGCCTGCTATCATAAAGGTAAGATCTTTTTTATAATCATTTATAAGCCTTGCCGCGGTCTGGATGAAGGTTTCGACATATTGCCCGCCATGAAGCTGCCCCAGATATAGGATCAATGGCTTCTCTATTTTATATTTCTGCCTGATACTGTCGCCGGAAATATCAGGATTAAACCTCTTGATATCTGCGCCCACATGAGCGTCAAATATCCTGGATCTATCCACGCCTAGATTTTCGCATTCTATCTTAAGCCTCTGGCTGGCACAGGAAATAGTATCAACAACTCTGGGTAAGGTATTTTCCAGGAATTTTAAAAAATCCCGCATAGTATTCCTTAACAGACTTGGCTTTGTGGAAACCTCGTATATCTTCAGCTCCCAGTCATCCCAGTCATAATGCAAAGGTTTTCCGCGCAATATCCCTGCTATCACAGCAGGCAATGCCGCATGATAAAAACATTTCTGGAAATGGATGACGTTAGCCCATTCTGCCAAACTACATAATTTTAAAATATTAGGGATAAAAATATGCGGGCCGTGTTTTCTGGAAAGCGGGATAACAGTTATGCCATCCGGCGTTTCTGTTATCTTCTGTCCATCCCAATGTAAAGGAAAATACACCAGTTTTACATTATGGCCTTTTTTAATAAATTCCTTCGCGATATATACAATACGCACTGTCCATGGCTCGATGCTTGAATATATATCATGAGGATGGACCATTAGTATGTTCATATTATCCGCCTGGGAAAATCAGGATTTTCTTCGCCTTCTTAAGTAGGTACAAAAATGAGTCTACTATCACAGATACCACAAATAAGCATAACACCCTGAATAATTTCATCATTTAAAAATCCTATAAGTTGTTCGACTAATAAGCATTTCGCCAGCCCTGACAGGTCTACGAAAAGACGCTCGGTTGCCCCAGCGAGGCAACCTTCGCTCCGCGCCGATTCTCGCTCGTCCTGCTGTAGACTGGGTCTGAGGCGCAATTGAGAGGTTTCGGCATAATCTGTTATTTAGAATATAAGCGCGCAAGGGATTACGGCGAAGTTTTTTATACTGTCAAGACTACCTTCAGTATAAAAAACGAGCCGTAAACCGTAGCGCGCGGCGAAACACTCTCTGCGCCGAACGGCCCAGTCTACAGCAGGACACCGTGCCCGCTCGAATCGACGAGGCTTTTCTTTAGGCCTGCCAGGACTGGCTATTACAATATAAAGAACTCAACTATTTAAATAATGTATCCTTGCTGTTAATAATATTTATATAAATCGTATTTCTTTAATTCATTCAAAACCTTGATTATAGTCTGGTGATTATCGCAATGGTCGCAATGTTCATCATACATCACCTGGCCGTTTGCAAACCTTGCGTTTTTATTTTCCTTTAAATATTTGGCCTGCCTTCTCCATCTCCAGTATTCAGCTGAATTCCAAACCTCTTTGAACGGCTTTTTGTCCAGATATCCCACTGTCCGCAAGTGGCAGCAAAAACTCATGTCATATTTTGCGGGTATAAGATTAAAATACCAGCCTATGGTGCAGCCGTGGTTCAGGAAAAAGTCCTTAGACCATGCCCCTGTTTTTTCGTCATAATGATTAAGCTGGAATTCAAAATTATCTATAAACTCTATATTTTTCTTCTTCAGAATCTCGGATACAGCCGGGATTTGTTCTTTTATAGTATCTACCTGCTCCGGCTTAAGCTGTAAAAACCTATTCATCACATCCAGTCTTATAAGATAGAAACGCACTGCATCCGAAGCAATGTCAGCATCTATACTGGCCATCTCCACTAGTTCGTGATAATTCATATTATGTATTACATGGCTTATGATAAGCCTGGGCGTATTCTTTCCGGACTCTCTTCTCAGGGCCATAAAGTTCTTCAGGTTATCCCGTATCTTGTAAAAAGTCTGGCTGGGCTGTATTGATGCAATCTTTTCGTAAACCTCCGGACTGCCCGCAGGAAAACTGCAGTAAATCTCATTTACCCCAAGCTCTATTATTTCCTTTGCCTTTTCTTCATCAAGTAATATCCCGTTTGTAAAAAACAGCACCCCGAGCCCTTTACCTTTGGCATATCTGAGCATAGGCATAAATTTATCATACATCAATGGCTCGCCATCGCCTTGGAGTATTATCCCATCGGTCATCATGTTCGAAGCATCATCTATAATTTTTTTAAAAAGCTCGAAATCGAATTTACGATTAAGGAACTCTTCCGGATGCTTCACCTCCGGCGTATGCACCCAGCAATGCTGGCATTTGGCATTGCATCTATGGAATGGGTCAAACACTATAGTCTGGGGGCCGATAAGAACCTGCTCGCTTATTATGCCTAAAAGCCTTAATAGATCCTTTTCTCTCCCTGGATTTACCTTGGCATGTAAACCTACTGTGTTGAGTATCTCCATTAATTTATCGTCATAAAAAAATATATTTATCCTTTCAGTATCGATATGTTTCTTGATGTTCTCTACATAGCTGATAAAATTTTGAGGCAGGTCTTTTACCGGGAAAAGCTTGAGTTCTATTGAAGATAAGTCTATTTTTTTCTCCAGAAGGGACATAGAAAATTCAGCTATTTTATTTAGCCGCGCGAAATTATACCTCGAAATGCCTATTGTTATCTTGGCGTCGCCGGTTTTATTGATGCTATCTATATTTTTCTTAAACCTCTCTTTATTGCCCGCTATCCTGTCATGCAGTTCTTCAAAATCTCCTAATATAACAAATTCGGCGCTTTCACTCTTCACGCATTGCCCGCTCACACTAACCTCTGATTCAAATGCCATATCGTAACAAAAAAGCGCCTTTAAATAACGCGGTATTATACCAGGATTTAAAAACAGATTTTTTATGCTTTTTGATGAAACCTGCTTTAATTCTGCTGAAAAAAGGCTTATCTTTTTAAAAAGCCCGCTGGCTGAACACCCATTCATATATTACAATGCCTCCCTGTAACAATTGACCATTCCGGCGCAGTTTCTCTGGCACCGCCTTATTTTTTCCCGTATATCTTCCGCTTTTTGAGAAGTCCATATTTTGCCTATATCGCCTTCTTTAGTATTACCTGCAGGCTCCATCTCGCAACAAAGGTAAATATCGCCTCTGGGATTAACATGCATTATATCATCCCCGAGACTGCACGCAGTTTCCCTGACAAATTTTTCGGGATCGGAAAAATACAATTTAAATCTCTCTAACTGGCCGATTGGATTATCTATTCTATGGCCAAGTTTTTTTAATTTAATTAACTCGTCCATGACATAGTATACTTTGGCTATGTCCTGCGGCCAAAGAAAACTAAATTCTTTTTTCTTATACCATGCGCTATCCACAGGAACCATATTTGGCCGCGTGACAGCCATAAACGAAAGCGAAAATTGCTTATCTTGCGCCCAATCAACAAGATCTAAAATACCCTCCAGGTTAGGGCCCATGATAATAGTCTGCACTGTCAAATTTTCCAGTTTTCCTCTGTAGGCATCAAAATACTCCAATGCCTCCATCACTTTTCTGTGTGCTCCTTTTGTGCCTCTCAAATTATCATGTATTTCTTCATTCAGGCTATCCAGGGATATAGCCAGAAAATTAAGCCCTGAATCCGCAATCCTTTTAGCTACGGCCTTGTCTATTAAATAGCCATTGGTAACCATGGAAAATTTAAAGCCCTGGTTAGCAATGAATTCTATCAAATCCAGCATGCCTTTCTTAAGAAGCGGTTCGCCGCCGGAAATGTTCATGCCAAATGGCACATCAACAAAATCTTTGAGCGCTGATACAAATCTGTATAAATCTTCTATGCTAACCTCTCCGGGTTCGGCTTTAGACTTCCAGTAGTTGCACATCTTACACTGAAACATGCATTTATGCGATACTTCTATAACACAAAAGTCCGGCCGTTCGATTTCTTTTAGATATCTCAGTGCCTCTTGGCTATCCGGATCTATCTTTAATATTTCATAAAATATCCTTGATGCCTCTTTGTATCTTTTTTGTTTAAAATGAATAATCGCTAACTCCAGGAGATATTTTACATTTTTAGGCTCTATTTCTAAGGCGCGGCTGAGCTCATTGATAGCGCCAGAAAAATCTCTCTCTTGTAAACAATATAAAGCCAGGCTATAGTAAATATGCGCGTCTTTACTATCTATAATGGCTTTTAACTCGTCCATGTCTTTGCCCTGCCGTCTCAATCCTTCATAGCAGGATACAAGACAGGGCGTAGCATGTTCATTGCTGGGATTAATCTTTAAAACTTCTTTAAACTCATTTATGGCCTTATCAAATTGCTTATTATATTGATAACAAGAACCCAAACCTTGATGAACGTGTTCACTGTGCGGTGTTAATTCAAGGGCGTTATTGAATTCTATAATGGCTTTGCCGACTTGTTCTTGCTCTAAATAGCAAAAACCAAAACCTATATAACCATATTGGTTTTTAGGGTTTATATTCAAAACTTTTTTAAATTCATCCATAGCCTTATCAAACTGCTTTGAATCCTTATAGCAAAATCCAAGACTTTGGTGAATGTGCTCATTTTCAGGATTTATCCTAAGCCCCTGCCTGAACTCATCTATAGCCTTATCAAATTGCTTTTTATGCTGGTAACATAGGCCTAAACCATGATGAACGTGTTCATTTTGAGGATTTAACTTAAGGGCATTATTAAATTCCTCGAAGGCCTTGTTAAATTCTTTTTGATCCAAATAGCGAAACCCAATGGTATGCGCATCTTGATTTCCCTGAATGGAATCTTTTTTTTCATATTTATCATCTTGGGGAAAGGCGCAAATAAAATTTATTACACAGCACCTCTTGCCCGGGCCATGGATATCGATCTTTTTTCTGATCTCGTTCGCCTTATCAGAAAACCAAAGCTGTTTTAAATCATCTTCCCTTATATTACCCAGGACATCGCCACTGAGATATATGCTGCCGCTTTCGTCCAGGTCAACAATATAATCATGGATCCGATATTCCGTCTCTTTCATAAACCTATCGGGGTCTGTATAATACTCCTTGAGCGCATCCAGCTGTGAGATAGGATTCCAAATCTTATATCCATTCCTTCTCAATCTTATAAGTTCATCTATAATCCTATAGGCCTTTTCTGTATCTTGCGGCCAAAGATCTTTATAGGTCTGGCTTTTAAACCAAT
Organism: Candidatus Omnitrophota bacterium; assembly: GCA_018824725.1. Taxonomy (GTDB): domain Bacteria; phylum Omnitrophota; class Gorgyraeia; order Gorgyraeales; family Gorgyraeaceae; genus UBA10183. The sequence continues at coordinate 18,889 of JAHJGB010000024.1, read as the reverse complement.
TATGCCTGTCCTGAACCAGACCTGTCTCAAGAAGCGCTAAAAATGATATATTTTGAATCATCTTATTCTTGTTAACCCACTCCGTAAGTTCCAATATCTCATTTAAGTTCTTTTCCATTATTATAGTTAAAATAGTCAGGGTTAAATTTGAGCCGCAATACTTCTCTAGATATTCAATGGCCTTCATTACCTTAGAAAAAACATCGTCCTTGCCTCTTAAATAATTGTGCGTATTAGGATTCAGGCTCTCCAATGATATAGCTAATACGTTTAAGCCAGAATCTGCTATTCTTTTAGCCATATCTTCATCTATAAGATAGGCATTTGTGGAAATTATGGATTTAAATCCCTTTTCCGAGATAAAGCTGCAAAGGTTCAGGCACCAGTCTTTCCACAAAGGTTCCCCTCCCATAACATTTATCTCTAAAGGTTCTTTTACAAACTCAGATAGAGACTGAACAAACTTCTTTGCTTCTTCAAAAGTGAGCTCATTTGACTGCGGCCCGCATTGCCAGGACTTACACATCTTGCATTTTAGAAGGCATCTATTGGAAATAACAATATCGCAGAAACGAGGATTGCCTACCTGCAGAAGACTTTCTTTGTGATTCATAAAATCACTCCTTATTATTTTCTGCTTCCGCTTTGGCAAAGATATCACAAACCAACCTCTTGTCGCTAAATTTATTATATAAAAAGAATAGAAAATGCTCAAATTCATATATAGGAAAATCTATATTCCAACTAATACTATTTAAAAGTTTTCTATGGGAAGTGAGGATTTGCGTTTTTTTATCTTGCCACATTAACCCACTTGACTCGTCATAGCCATATTTATGAAAATAAGTAAATTCTTCATTGGCATACTGATTTAATTCGACTATATTCTCGATTCTAAATTTTTCTGCTTTTTGCAGAAGAATACTTCCATCTCTTAAGCCAAATTGGTTAAAATATAAACTATTTATATGTTTCTTATTTTTATTTAAGAAGGATATTGTTTCTTCTATGTCAGCATCTTCTTCGTATGGCAAACCACAGATTATCTCCAACCCTGTCCAAATGCCAGCTTCATCCGCCCATTTCAGAATATTCTCCAGGTTACTCAAACCAATCCTTTTATCTATATATCTCAACAGTTTAGAACTCGCTGTCTCCATACCAAAGATCAATCTTATGCAACCAGCTTCACGCATTTTTAAAATAGTACCCTTATCTAAATTATCGGCACGAGCACTATCTGTCCAAAAAACCTTGATATTGCTCTTAATTATCTCATCGCATAATTCATTTATATATTGCCTTGAAATATTTATGGTGTCACTTAAAAAAAAGAACCCTGCCGGATTGTATTCATTTTGAAGTTCCTTTAAATATAAAGCTGCTCTTTTGGGTTCTAAAACATAAATTGATTTATTGGTTGACTCTGGGCAAAAGGTACATTCGTAAGGGCAACCTCTGATAAATTTAAAAGGAAGAAGCAGGGTTCTTGATTTATTAAATTCTTCTAAAATTTCATTGGAGTTGCTATTGCGCATTGAACTCAATCCCACATACTTATACATATCAATTGGTAAGCCAGAAAAATCTGGTTTTATTGGAGGATAAATCTTATCCGCGATGATTTTGCCATTTTCTCTAATATGAGATGCTGCAAATTCTGCAGGATTTGCATTTTTTTTCAAAGCCAATAAAAGCTCCAGAAGCAGGACTTCTCCATCGCCATGAATAATAAAATCTATATCCTTGCAGATATGCCTGGTTAATAAATCTATAGACTGATTTCCTCCTCCCAATATCAATATCGGATTATATTTCTTTTTAAGGAATCTGGATAAAACTAAAGTAAACAAAAGACCGCTTGAATTCTCAAATATTATAGGAAGAGATAATAAAATTATACTATAATCATAAAAATTTGTTTTTCTTTCTATGCTTTCCATAATTAACTCTAAATCTTTATCCTCATCACCTGAAATATACTTGGATATCCGGTGCTCATCAAAAAAAATGGATCTGTCAATTTCTTTTCCTTTTATTTTAGAATAATAATTGTCATAATGTATCTTTATATTCAAATCATCCTGGTCAATTTCGATTCCATTTGTTCTAAGATGCGCTACTATCTGACCTAAAGCTAAAGGGGGCAATAAAGAGGTATTTAATTCTGTGGAATGGATCATGCCTTTATTGCAAAAACTTGGCATTCTTAATATCTTTGTCATAATTTTTTTATTATTGGCCGAAATTATATTATTGTTTTTTTTGAAATCTACTAATTTTCTATCAAAGTCTTCCTTCGATAAATAAAGATTTGTGGCTTTTATAAATTCCGCCACTGCTAAATCATGCTTGCCATTCCTTTTATAAACATACCCCAGCATCTGGTGGACAAATATATTATCATCATTAAACCGCAAGGTTATTTCAAATTCTTTTTCTGCTAAATTATACGACTCCCGCTCTAGATATATAGTCCCTAAGCCTTGATGAGCTGATTCTACCTTAGTATTAATCTCTATAGCTTTATTAAATGCCTGCAAGGCTAAATCAAATTGTTTTTGCTGAAGATAGACATGCCCCAATGCGCTATGAATATATTCATTATTAGAGTTAATCTCTAAACCCTTATTAAATTCTTTTAAAGCTAAAGCATAATTTTTATTATCTAGGTATGAATTTCCTAGCGCTAAATGCTTAGCCTCTTTTGATAATGAGCCGTTATTAATTAGGTCATCCATTTTAAATCACTATAAGTATAATTAAAGAGAAGGTTCTTCTTCATACCAGCAATTGATTATGTGGTGGCAATTTTTCTTGCAATGCAGGATTTCCTCCCGCCTCTCATGCGCTTCTTTTGAATACCATATATCTTTCAAGTTTCCATCACATATATTGCCTATAGGTTTTATGTAAGGACAGAGATTAACGCTTCCGTCAGGAGATACAGTAAAGGCATTGTCATTGAGTACGCTGCATGATGTTTTCTTTATAAAATCCTGCGGCGCTTTAAAATAATGCTTGAAGAGCTTTAGTTGAGAAATGGAATTGTTTATCTTGTCTTTTCTATCTCGCGGAGAATTCTCCTTTATCTTAATCAATCCATCAATGAAAAGATCAACCTGTTCGCTCTCTTTAGGCCAGAGAAATTTATATTCTTCAGAATTATACCATTCATCCTTAGGGGGACTATGAAAAGGCTGGACTACAGCCTGAAAGAATAGAGAAGAAATTCTATCGTCTTTTCTCACCCAATTCGCTAACTCCAAGAGCTCGCCCAAATTGGGGGCCATAATCACCGTATCAATGGCAATCTCTAAGGGGTTACGCTGCTTATCCAGGTATTCTATCGCCTGCATCAATCTTCTATGGCTATCCGGCATGCCGCGAAGGTAATTGTGTATCTCTTCTTTTAAACTGTATAACGTCAAGGCAATGTAATCTAACCCAGACTCTGCGAGCCGCTTAGCCATTGTCTCATCTATAAAATAACCGCTTGTAGCCAATGATGTCCTGAATCCTCTTTGATGGCAAGTACTGATCAATTCCGTAAGCATATCCGGCAACAATAACGGCTCGCCGCCTCCAAAAATAACAGTAAACCCAGAATCATATGTTGTGTTTAAAGAGGCGATGAATTCTTTCCACTCTTTAAGACTTGGCCTTTTTATATCCTTTTCTTCATTTTTCCATAGACAACACATTTTACATCTTAGTGTACAGCTGAGAGTAAGCAATAATACACAGCTTCTTGGTTCTTTAATTTGTTGGGCCTTCGTTAATGACATTATTGATTATCCTTTCTTTAAGTAAGGTTAGATAGATATTTTGAGCAATAATCCTGTATCCTTTTGCATTACAATGTTCATCTGCTACGAAAAAGTCTTTTTTGTTTTGATTTGTTAATTTCTCTTTAAATATCAAATAATTATCTGCCAAAAGTGCATTATATCTTTTGGCAAATTTTCGTATATTTTCATTAATAGCATCTATATCAGGATTAGGATATGTCTGATATATTACCACAAGATTATTTATTTTGGAAATTTCTTTTATCTTAATCAAATTTGCATATAATATTCTATATACAACCTCTTCATCTTTTTTTAACTTTAACAGCAAGTCTAGCTTAGCAAAGATTTCCTGATTTTTAATCTGTTTCTTAAAATTTTCGATATCATTAAAAAATTCTTCGCCATCTTTGTATAATTGGAACAACTCATTAAAAGCAAGATACAGTTGTTGTGGATCCGCCATAGCTTCTTTTAGCTCTTGTTTTGCTAATCCGTATTTTCCCTTTAAACGATGTATCATGCCTAATTCTAAATAAGCTCCTAAATCTTTCGTTCCATCTTCTCTTGCCAATGACTTCTTTAGGCATTCCTCTGCAGATTCGTATTTTGCCTGTTCTCTGTAAATAGCGCCTAACTGCCGATTTGCGCTAACATTATGGGGATCTAACTCCAATGCTTTTAAGAAACACTTTTCCGCAAGATCATATCTTGCCTGAGCTGCAAAATTGTGTCCGGTTACAATCTGTTGACTGGCTTCAGGCAGTATATCTTTTTGTATTTTAATATTTTTATTATCTCGATTATTATGGTCAGCTGCTAAATTTGCTTCAATAGCTACCTTGCTTATAACTGTATTTTCAAAATTAACTCTTCCCCTTAAGTTAATTGCAATGATCTTAACTAATTTATATATCTTTAGATGAGCTAATATGGAATCTATTTTATTTGATAATAAAACGTTAGTAACATCTGTCAAATTCCAAGCATCATTTCGTCCTGTCATAATAATCAATAAGTCTGGATGGTACTTATTAATGTTATATTGCATATTATTTGCTAGTTGAGACGAATTGCTCCCGGGAACCCCAAGATTATACACCTCAAAATTATTATTGGAAAATCTTCCATTCAAAATCCTTTCTAATTGCCTCGGGTAACTATATTGGTAAGTTGTGCCAAGGCCAAACGTGTAAGAGTCGCCTAAACATAAAATTATAAATTTGTTCTCATTTTTTATTCCCGATAAAGGGTTTAAAGGCGGGTTTAATTTTAAAACAATATATCCACCTATCCTTAACCCTGATTCTATTAAACAGACAGCGATAATTATAATAAATGCTAAAAGAATCAGCTTTTTCTTTAAAAAAAATAACTTTTGATTTTTATTTGGCGCCTTTTTCATCTTCAACAGATATAAGACCGCTAGAAATTAAAGCATCGTAAACATTCTGGGCAATAAGTCTGTAACCAGCGGCATTACAATGGCCATCAGCGAAAAAATCTTCTTTCTTTAACCCCGTTGTCCGCAGCTTATTTTCAAATTTTACACGATTATCTACGAGAGGTATTTTAAATAGATGCGCGGCACTATTAACAACCTCTCTTCCAAATATGTGGTCAGGATTTGGATACTGCATTAAAACTATTTTTATTTTATTCCTCTTTATAATTTTTATTATTTCGCCCAAATTATAACCAATAATCTTTTCAATTTTCTTATCATCTCTCTGAAATATATGCAATATTTTTAAATATCTCAACGCTTTTATCTTATCGTCATTTTTATATCTGGCTTCTATAATATCCTTCATATTAATAATCATTTTATTCTTGTCATCAATCACAGGGTTTAACAACATAAAAACAGAGCTCACTACTGAACTATTTCCGTAATAAAGCAAGAGTATGGCATGCTTCTTGCCTAAATCAAAATTATGCAATACCTGTAGATAAATTCGCGCTAATGCGAAATGCACCGATGGATTTTTTGGCTCTAACTGTTCGGCATTTTTATATCCTTTAAGAGCCGATTCATAATTACCTGAGGAATCATAATCGTAAGCTATTCTGAAATACCTTTCCGCCGCTTGATTTTTAAAAGAAAACGGAGTATAAATACTGCCGGCGCTTAAATGATCAGATTTTGTTATTTTGCTCTTTAATAGGTTAGTAAAATTTAATAAGCTAATCTTGGCTAATTTGTACACCTTAAAATCGCTTAACCAAATATCAAATTCTGTCAGATAACTACAATTTTTTATCTTAAAATAGTTGCAATTCTCTAAGCTCCAACGATCGTTACAGCCAATCATTACAACTATCAAATCTGGCTTGTATCTCTCTATATCAGCAGTTAAATATTTTGAAACTGTAGAGGAATTTATCCGAAACTCCTTGTAGACATTAAAGTTATTATTTTCATGGCTTTTGTTTAATAGTTTCTCTAATTGATCTGGATAACTCTGCCCTTTAGGAGCCCCTATGCCTAAAGTAAAAGAATCGCCAAGGCACAATATATTGAATTCACCTGACTTTTTCTTTATATCTTTGGCTGGATTCTTTAAATGAAGATAAGCATACCCCCATAATGTCAATAATAACTCTAAAAGAATGAGCGTAAAAATTATTCCAGAAAATACGAACAGTATCTTTTTTATTTTTAACACATTAGCCTTGATTGTGCCTCTTTACTAATAATTACCGCTTTACATTTTGCCATAATGGCTTTAAATTTAATTCGGAACAAACTGACATTAATTTTTTGTGCCTCTCTACTCTTTTCTCTATAGTGTTAGACAAATTTTTATTATACCAAGCGTACAAATCAGTTAGCGTAGATTTATCTATATTATATTTTTCAAGATGTTCATAGATATACATCCCTGGACATATGGTGCAGATATTTAAACTATTGATTTTATCTATCTGCTTAGCATTTTCTTTTATAAACTTTATAGTTTCATCTATATCCTCTTCCTCTTCTCCGGGAAACCCTACGATAAGATTAATCTCCACAAGCATGCCAGCCTCTTTCGCCTTTATGAACGTCTCCTTGGCAGCTTCAGAAGTCATACCTTTATGCATCAATTTTAAAACATTGTTTGAAAAACTTTCACAACCAAAAGTAAGTCCTCCACATCCTGCTTTTTTCATTTTTCTAAACAAATTTATATCCATATCTCTTCTAACAGCTGCCTGGCCTCCCCAGCAAATATCCAGATCCATGTCTATTAGTAGATCGCAAAACTTATCTAAAAATTTCAGATCACCGTTTATTAACAAATCGCTAAATTCAAATCTTTTTCTATTATACATTTTTACATGATGTTCTATTTCTTCTACTACTTTTTCTGGGCTACGACATCTATAAGGTTTTTTTAACGGCGCATCGCAGCAAAAAACGCATGAGCGCACACAACCTCTGCTGCCAATTAATGGAAGAAGATCTTTTTGAGTATAACAATTTAAATCAAACTCTTCAAATGTAGGAAAAGGGATATCATCTATATTTATAGTATTATCTCTTGATGCCTTTAAGCAAACAGCATTATCCTGAGTTTTGTCTTTCCAAATAATATAGTTAGAGTCTGTCTGAACTGTTTTACTATCCTGCAAATCTTTTAATAAACAAAGTAAGGGGAATTCCCCTTCACCTATTATAAAATAATCTATTAAATCTTTTCTTAATAGAGAACGGGCTTCCTGATAATTTGTCCCTGCCCCGCCAACTATAATTATTGCTCTATCATTAATCTTACTTTTAATTATCGGCAGAATGGCATTCATAAACGGCGCTGAAGCAAAGGCAGTTGTTGAAAAACCAATAAATGAGGCGTCAAAAGAAATTATCTTATCAGCTAAATCTTCCAGTTTGTTTTTAAATTTATCCGCTCCCCTTCCTGAGGCCCAAAACTCGAAATCCTGCGTATCCCATTTCTCCTTTATTTCTTTAGTCGCACTATTGAATATTTCAATATTTAAATCAAACACATCTAAAGAGAAACCTAATGATTTCAAAAAAGTAGCTAAATAGGCAATTCCTAATGGAGGCGTATATACCCCCCATGGCGGAGATTGAACCAATAATATTCTTTTATTTGTTTCGACCATAACTTAATGTTTTATCAATACTTTCTTTAATCTGCCATTTACTTTTCTTCTCTCGCCGAAGAGCAATAAGATATCTCATCTTTTCCTTCCCTGCAGAATAGAACAAATTCTTTATAACTTTTTTGTCTTTGTATCTGGAATATAAAAAAAATAGAAAAGATTCGTATTCATGCTCAGGAAAAGGCGATTCTCCAAAATTTTCTACAATTTTATTTAAAGCAGAAACTATCTGTCTTCTCTTTTCCGGCCATTTTAAACCGTCTATTTCATCAAAACCATATTTAACAAAAGTCGAGAAACCATCTTCGTAATTTGATAATTCAAAGATATTGGTTATCCCATATCTCTCAGGATATAACCGCATAAGACTTGTGTCTTTTATATTAAAAGCATTATAATAAAGCGCATCAATGTGTTCTCTGTTTTGTTTTATAAAAGCTATGGTTTCCTTCACGTCTTTTTCATTCTCATAAGGCAAGCCGCTAATTATTTCAATGCCCGTCCAGATACCCGCTCTATCAGCCCAATACAACATATCTTCCAGTTGTTTTAAACCTATATCTTTCTTTATATAATCCAATAACTTTTTACTGGATGTCTCCATACCAAATACCATTCTTATGCATCCTGCATCTTTCATTTTATAAATAGAATCCTTATCCAATCTATCTACCCGTACACAATCACTCCAAAATATATTAAGTTTTTTCTTAATTATTTCGCTGCATAGTTGATCAAGATATTTCTTAGAAATATTTAATGTATCGCTAAGAAAAAGATATCCTGTAGGATTATATTTTGCCTGTAATTCCTCTAACCATAAAGCAGCAGTCTTAGGATTAACTACATGGATCAACCCTCCAAGAGAACTTGCACAAAAAATACATCTATTAGTGCACCCCTTTACAAACCTAAAGGGTAAAAGAGAAACCCCTGATTGATTGAATTCTTGTATTACATTTTTTAATGCCTTGTTGTTGCAGTAGTCAATTTTTAAACCCTTGTATTTATATTTATCTAAAGGAAGGCCATCAAAATCTGGTCTTATTGGCTTTGGTACTTTCCTGGACCATATTACTCTGCCGTTTTCTTCTATCCTTCCCTCCTCAGCATGGCAATTATTTAAGTGTAATAAAGAAAACAGCAGATTAACAACAACTTCTTCTCCTTCATTGCATATTACATAATCTATATCAGAAAAATTGCAGTCATTTTTGCGCATCAATTCAACAAAGTAATTTAACCCGCCTAAAATGATTATGGGGCGATATCTCTTCTTTAAATATCTGGCCAAACATAGCGCAAACATAACATGGCTATCATTCATGGAACAGCTATCTAAAGAAAAAAGAATTATTTCATAACCTTGAAAATCTGTTTTGATAGATATCTTGTCCATAATCTTATCTATCTCTGAATCAGCATTTCCTTTAGCATATCCAATCACGCGGGGTACATCAAAAAAAACTGTTTCATCAATCTTTTTTTCTTCATCTTCACAAAAATAATTGTCATAATGTGTTTTTATATGAAGGTCATCTTGGTCTACAGGGATGCCTTGCGACCGTATATAGGCCACAATATTTCCTAACGCCAAAGGCGGGATTATAATAGAATTCATCTCTGTAGAAAGGACTTCTGAGCCGTAAAAATTTGGTATCCTCACAATCTTCATCTTATATATAACCTCTCTGGGCTTAATAGGCATAAAAGGTTCATGATCTGCGGTAAGAATATCTACTGCCAATTCATAATCTTTTGCCTCGAGATAAGCCTTTGAGAGAAATTCATATATCCTTTCGTCTCGAGGGTTTAATTTCATAGCCTTTTTAAAATTTTCAATAGCAAAATTGCTGTTCTTCGTTAGCAGGTAGGCCCTTCCTAAATTTAGATATGCCTCAAAGATATATCCGATTAACACTTTCTGTTTAGAATGTTCCTCTTGTGCATATAACTCTAGGACCTTTTGAAATTGAGCTATAGCTTGAAATCCATCTCCCTCTTCAAAGTAGATGTTGCCTAATTCTTGATACGCTGCAATGCTCAAGGGATTTGTTTCTAACAGCCTTTGAGCTTCCTTTTTAGCCAAATCATATTTTCTTTGTTGAAAGAGTATCTGGATAAGGTTATGGCGGACAAACTCATGGTCAGGATTCATCTCTAATACCTTGCGGAACTCTTCTATAGCTAAATCATATCTTTTCTGATTTAAATACCCAAGGGCTACTTGTATCCTATCAGATTCATTATTAATCATCTCATAATCTACCTAATTATATCTGTATCTTAGAATTAGGTTCCTCTTCAAAAAAGCAGTTGATTAAAAGTTTGCAGTTATGTTTACAATTCCGTATCTCGTTTCTTACTTCTTCAGCTTTATCTGAAAACCATAATTCTTTTATATCCTTCCCTTCTTGTATATCCCCTATAGGCAGCATTGAATTACACAAGAATATTTTTCCCTGCGTATTTACCGTTATTGAATTATAACCCAAATTGCATCTTGACGTCTTAACGAAATTTTCAGGATATCTAAAATAAGACTTGAATATATTAAACTGAGCGATAGGGTTGGTTATCTTGTATCCGTCTTTTTTAAGTCTTATGAGGTTGTCTAAAACATGATCTGCTTTATTCATTTCCTTAGGCCAAAGAAATGAAAACTCTTTGTTTTTATACCAATCTTCATCCGGCGCTGTAAAAAATGGCTGCATAATTGCTTGAAAACTAATGCCATTTATAGCATTATTCCGATTCGCCCATTCTGCAAGCTCTAACAACTCATCCAGATTTTGCTGCATAATAGTAGCAACTATATGAATCTTTAATGAGCCTCTGTTAAGCCCGGCTAAAAGATCTATGCCGGCCATCACTCTATCATAAACCCCGTCTATTCCTCGCAAAAAATCATGGGTTTCTTTTTTTATGCTGTCTAAAGAAAAAACTATTGTATTTAAACCTGATTCTACAATATCTTTCGCTACCTTTTCATCCATTAAATAACCATTTGTCGTCATTGTCGTAGAAAAACCTTTTTTAGCCGCATGCTTAATAATATCTAAAACTCCTTTTTTAAATAAAGGTTCTCCTCCGACAAATTGCACCTGAGCACTATTTCCGACAAAATCCGTTAGTGAATCGATAAGCCCTTTCCATGTCTCGGCAGGTAACTCATTAGAATCATTTTTACTTTGCCACATATTGCACATCTTGCACTTCAGCATGCAATTCTCAGTGATGACCAGGTCGCAAAAAATAGGCTTTTTGTAAGGATTATTTTTTATATCCATTTTCTATTGGCTTTTTGCTATCAATAAATATTTGATGCCACAATTCCAGACTTATCAGCATATATAAATAACGATCATATTCTCCGCGGCCTTTTCCTTTTTCGATCTCTATATTTCTTTTTTTAAATCTTTCTATTAATAGGTTTATCCAATTACAGAGATCGTTCGAAAACCATTGGGTTACAGGTGTAATTAACCCTGTTTTGTATTTTCTTTCGATTATCTCATCAGGAACAATGCCTTTGGCCACTTTTCTTAAGATATATTTGGTTTGATAATCTTTAATTTTCAATTCACCAGGTAAAGAAAAAGCAAGCTCTACGATGCGATAGTCCAGATAAGGAGACCTGTTTTCTAAACCAAAAGCGCTACAGACTCGATCGCCCATCATTAAAAGAGAAGGTAGCGTGATTTCGATATCAGCAGCGCACATTTTATCAATCAGTTGATTGTGGCGAGAAAAAATTTCTTTTATCTTATTCAGAGGAAAACCTGTCTGAGGAATGCCTCGTTTAGTTAATTCAAAGTATCTCTCTGCTGGATTATTAAATATATTTTCATTCCAAAAATATTTAGCCAAAGAATGGTAATTTTTTATTTGCGGGGTTTTGCTTAGCCTATCCTCGATTAACATAAGTAGATATCTAATATATCCTCCAAATAGTTCATCGGCACCTTCGCCATTTAAAACCACTCTTACAAATTGACTAGCCTCTTTAGCTAAAAGAAAGTTGGACAAAGTCGAAGCGGTGGCTATGGGTTGGTCTAAATGCCAAATAATCTTCTCGTAAAATTTTTGGAAGTCAGAAGAAACCGGTTCAATTACATGAAGCTTGGCGCCAATATCTTTAGCCACCAATTGCGCATATTGAAGTTCATCAAAATTTTCACCCAATTTACAATGACAGGAAAATACGTGCTTTGGCTTAGCTAAATAAGCAATTAGGCTTGAATCCAGTCCGCCGCTTAGGAAAAGGCCGATACTGGATTCGCCTCTTAGATGCAGATGTACAGCATCTTCAATTAACCATCTTAATTTTTCTATATATTGCTTTTCAGATGAATAAATAGGGCTATTTGATTTTAATTCCCAATATTTCTTTATGTTAATATTTATGCCGTCGAAAATAAGAATAGAAGCAGGCGGTAAAGAAAATATATCTTTAAATAACGTCTCTTCATCTAACGTAGTTTCAAAAACTTTGAAATTTTCCGTAATATTAGGGATAGCGTCTACTTGAGTCAAAATACCTTTTATCTCGGAAGCGAAAATAAAACGATTATCTTTATGATAATAATAAAGCGGTTTTTGCCCTATTCTATCTCGAACTAAAAATAAAAATTTTCCATCCCAAATTGCCAATGCAAAAGAGCCGTTAAATCTATTTACGCAATCTATTCCAAATTCCTCATAAGCATGGGCTATTACCTCTGTGTCAGTCTTAGTTTTAAAAATATGTTTTTCTTTTAATTCTTCCTTTATCTCTAAGTAATTATAAATCTCTCCGTTTAAAACCACGCAAATTGTTTTATCTTCATTGTATATCGGCTGATCTCCATTCAAAAAATCAGTAATTTTCAGGCATCGGGCGCCTAATTTCAATTCCTCGTTTGAATATACGCCTTCTCCATCTGGGCCGCGATGAGATAAGACATCCAGCATTTTTTTAATATCGCCTTTACCCCAAATACCTGTTATGCCGCACATTGTGATTTTCTCCGTATGCTTTTTCTTGCTAAAATCCCAAAATATAAAACCGCCTTTGGAATATCTAATAACACCTTAAATGAAAAAAACATAGGATTTTTAATAAACGACTCTCCTCGAATACGAGGATAAAAGGCAATCGGAACTTGTTTAATCATATAGCCTTGCTTAAGGGCGCATAAAATAAAAAAATGCTGAAAAACTCGAAACTTATTCCTGTATTTTAATATATCTAAAAATACTTCTCGTTTATACATAACAAAACCTGACTTAATGTCATTCATCCTAGTAAAAAATAATATATTAAGCAAATAACTTAAAGATCTGCTCAAAAATTTTCTTAATAAATTATCATCTTTATACTCCATTCGCCAACCCTGGACTAAATCATATTTATCACTTCTTATCTCTTGATACAACCTAATAATATCTTCCGGGTTGTATTGCAGATCGGCATCAATGGTTACTATATATTTTCCACGCGAACTTTTAAGCCCGCTATTCCAAGCTTCTGTAATCCCAAAATTTTCAGCATGGCTGACTCCAACAACATTTTTAAACTGCCTGCAGATCTTTTCTATTTCTATGCGGCTCCCATCATTACTTCCATCGTTAACAAGGATTATTTCTCCATTAATTATATTTTTATTAAATAACTCTAAAACTTTTGATACCAAGTCCTTTATGTTATTCTGTTCATTATAACACGGGGCTATAACACTTAGTTCTATCATTTTTAAGCACCCATTCATAGCCTTCAAATTCTTATTGGAAAAAGAGCCTTATTTTCTCTCTAGACTCTACTGATCATTTAATTAACTGATTAATTTCTCGGGCCAATAATTCTCCAACAATATAATGGCCGCCGATATTTAAATGTACAGCAATAGGGCTTGTCCAAAAATTTACCTTTTTTTTGAATCTTTTTTTAATAATAGCGTCAAAATCCCAGAAAATAATATTATTTTTTTCAAGATAGGCTATAATCTCTTCTTTATTCCACTGAAGAATAGATGGCGTTGGCAAAATTAAAAACCTCACAAGAAATCCATTACTATTAGCAGATGCGAGTTTATTAATATTCCGCAATGTATCATTTATATCAAACCCTGTTAAATAATATTGTAAGTCATTATCTCTTTTTATATTTTTTATCCTTTTAAACCTCGTGATTGACAATAATCTATAAATACTGCTATTTAGCATAAGTTGCCGATTAAGATTTTCTGTAAGAACTGCTTCGGTAAAACCAAAGATAGGTATTCTCTGTTACTTATATTAGGATAGATAAAACCTTGCGGTTTTTTACCGTGGTTTAGAATAAATTTCTGAGGATACTCATCAGGTAAAAACTGAATCTTTGATCTCTCCAAATCATTCATAGAGTATGCGAATATCACTAAATCAGGTTTAAGCTTGAGATATTTTTCTTTTAGCGCAATAAATTCTTGAATAGTATTATAACCACAAACACCTGCATTTAATATTTCACATTTTCTGACATTTTTATTTACTATCTTTTCAGCAACTTCTGTAAATCTTTCATCCTGAGATACTTCAAAAGCAAAAGTAACTGAATCGCCGAGCACGAGTATCCTAAAGTTATCCTTTTTTAATTTTATTTCCTTGTCTCTCATTCCAAAGGAATTTATGACAATATCTTGAGGCATAACAAAAAGATTATAAAGGCTGACCAGTAATTTATTTACCTTTGTATCTTTTATTTTAAAAGAACTTGCGGTATTGTTAGCAAGTTTTGAATTTGGCTTCAGTTCATAAAAAGGGCCTTCGATATTAGACCGCTGATGAATCGAATCTCCATAGAACTGTAAATATACTGAATTCTGCAAAGGTGGTAATTTTTCAAAAAATACCTTATAAATAAAATCGGTTAATATAACCAGTAATAAGAGATATGCAATAAAAAATATTCTTTTCATTATTTTTTCAAAGTTCATATAGATTTACCGTTATTTAACTAAAGCTTGCAGCATCTCGAACAACCAGGCAATAATCCTTTTTTCAATCTTAATCTCAATTCTCTATATTTTTTACCATTCCAAACTTCTTCTAAGCTAATATTTTTTATATTACCCAGTTTATAAATAAGAAATTGACAAGGGATAATATCGCCTGATGGAGTAATAAATAATGACCTCCGGACAAAATAACATTTTCTATTAATGCTAAACTTGTTAGAATACCATGACTTTATTTCGGAACTATTCAAAAATGGCTTAAAATAAACCGGCATTTTAAACTTCCTTATTTCTTTATTAATTCTTTCTATGCCTTTCGGAAACTCCTGCCAATCGTTTACACTATTGTTTTCGAAATGCGAACTTAAGATAATCTTTTCGCATGAAAATTCTTTTTCACAAACTTTATTATGTTCATTTATATCTTGTTCTGTTAAAAAATTTAAATGCTCGAATCTAAGCATTTCAACTTTTAAAGTCTCCACGATCTCAATAACTTCTTTCAACCTATGCAGATTTGATTTAGTAATAGGGCAATTTATAATAACTCTGATTTTATTTTTTAGAGAAGACAAAATTTTAATATTATTAAGTAACCTTTCAAAAGATCCTGCCGCTCCTGTTATTTTATCGTGGTCTTCTTTAATTCCACAGAGTGAAAATACTATAAATTCTGGCTTTAGCTTAACTAATTTTATTATTTTATTCTCATCTAATAATGTTCCATTGGTACAAATTCCCCAGGTTAACCCAGAACACTTTATGCCCTCTATAATCTCAAAGATATCTTCTCTTAAAAACGGTTCGCCGCCGCTCAAAAAGATATGAATTTTTCTTTTTGATATATCTTTAATGAAAAGTTTAATATCTTCTAAGCTCAATTCTTCATTTGGTGAACAAAACTTGGATGCATCAAAACTGCACATTTCGCAATGCAGATTACATTTAGAAGTGACCAGCAAGTTTATCGCCCAAGGCAAACTGGCCTTCCCGGATGAACTAAGATATTCAAATGGGAATAACATACTATCTTTTAAAAGTTTAGATAAGGGAATGATATTATGAAAAAATAATAACTGCCTTACCTGAGATTTTAATTGATCTAGATTATACATTAATGCAACGCCTTAATTTATTAATCCAAACAATAATAAAAAATCATATCTTTCAGAGCCTTGATTGATCTAATAAACTCGCTATATGATAGTTTAAAGAGTGTTTTAATGATATAGCTGAATCCTAAATAAAATCTCAAATAACATTTACGGACATATCTTTTTATTTCTTTCTGTGTCAGATCTGTGCCATACAGTGGCAATAAATCTTGTTTAGTTAAATTAAGGGTATAATCTTGCCAATAGTCTCTATTTATTTTTTTCTTTAGTGATTCATATAACGCTGTATTAGGCGGCGCAAAAACTGGAGATATTTGAACATAATCTAAGGGAAGTTGTAACATTAAATCTAATGTCTTTTTTATTGTATCTTCTGTCTCGCCTATATTGCCAATCATAAAATAACCAAATGTGCCTATTCTTTTTTCTTTAGTTAAGCTAATAACCCTTTTAACAGTGTCTATATTTATTTTTTTATTAATATTTTTGAGTATTGTTAAATCTCCGGATTCAATCCCGTAGTATATCCTTATGCAACCGGCCTCTTTAAGTTCGTCCAGCATATTGGCAGTTACCAGATCTACTCTGGTGCGGAATGACCAGCTTATTTCTAATTTACGCCGCTTTATTTCCCTGCATATTTCTATAACTCTATTCGGATCAACTGAAAATAAAGCGTCGAATATATCTATTTCTTTTATTTTAAAAAGGTTATAGCATTGCTCCATCTCATCGACTACGTTTTTAGGGCTTCGATATCGGTATAAAATAGTTTGATTATCACAAAAGATGCACTTATAAGGACATCCTCGCGATGTCAACATAGCTGTAAAATTTTTCTTTTTTGAGATAAAAGAATAATATTTTTCATTGGGGATCAAATGTCTGGCAGGAAAAGGGCAATTATCCAAATCTTGCGTTGGAGGCCTTTTTTCAGTAACTACTATGTGGTTATTTTCTCTATAGCAAATTCCTTTTACATTATTCAATCCCTTTTTATTTATCAAATGCTCTAAAAGTTGGGGTAATGTCTCTTCAGCTTCGCCTATAACACCATAATCAATTGCTCTATGGGTTAAGGTCTCCTTTGGGTATACTGACAGATGTATCCCTCCTATGATAATAGGGATATTTGTTTTTTTCTTTAGATAATTTATCCATTCTAATGTATGTTGAAAATCTATAGTAGTGGAAGTAAAACCTAAAAAGTTTGGGTTGAATTTATTAACTTTATCTACTACTTGATCTTTAGTCAAATTAAGCGCTGAGGCATCAATTAGCTCTACCAGACATCCTGCTTTCTCTAAAATAGCTGCCACATAAGCCAAGCTAAGAGGAGGAATAATTCCTAAATGTTCCTTTGTTTCTTTAAGAGAAACAGGGTCTTCAACTGAGCGATAAGATGGAAAAATTAAAGCTATTTTTATATTTGTCGAAGAAGACATGAGATATTTTTAATTATTAGTTACCCCTTTAAATAGCATCTAACCTCTTATAAATCAATAAGTTGCTAAAATCTTCTAAAGTTGTTTCTTTTACCAATAAAAAATATTTCTTGTACTCTTCAAATCTGTCCATCAGTCTTTTTAAATCGTCTCTAACTACTAAAGGATAAGATGTATGCAGAGTCTTACTATCAGAGATAATAAAATCGCTACCTAAAAAATATTCTTTATCGATCCCCAAGCTATCCAATTTAATGCCGCCACCGCTAATACATCCCAAAGGATTGGTTACAATTAATCCTAGTTTATTTTTCATATTTACCTCGTGCAATAACGATTCCATAGTTATACCAGAATTGGTGATAGATAAGAAAAGTATTTTAGCATCTTTTTTTCCAGATGTAACTATAGGAAAAATCTGCTGAAATAACTTTTGATATTCATCTTTTAATCTCTTACCAGCTGCTAATCTTCTCAGGTGGGAATCCTTAATTGCAACATCTCTATTTTCATAAGATAAAAAAATGAATTGAAAAATAGAAAAAAATACAATGATCAAAATAGAAATAAATTTTACCTTTTTTTCAAAGATAAATTTTACAATTATAAATGAAACGATCAATGCCATTGCAGGCAAACATGGGATCGTCATATAACTCTCCCTGGCATTCCATAAAAGGGTCAATACCGAATATGGTACGACTATCCACGTTAAAAGTATCCATTTATAGCTCATTTTGAAAAACAAGAAAAAAAATAGGCTCATAAAAAATAAAACACTGAAAACCGGCAGTAGCTGTGAATTCATTAAAAGATGTAAATAATCAAGATTTGCATTCGATTTCCAGTTAAATATAAGATCTGCATTACGAGAAACGCTATAGTTTCGCCATACCTGCTCCGTCTGAAAAATATAGAATATGGAGAGTAGAAAAATACATATCAAGGTAGATGTTAAAAAATTAATTATTTTTATTTTTAAGTATTTATTAGATTGTCTTACCATGGCATTATAATAAAAATATATAAAAGGCCCTATTAAATATATCGCGCCTGTAAACTTTGTTAACCCTAAAAGGCCTGTTGATATCCCGAATAAAATAGAATATTTTCTATTAGTAAAGTTATCGGTATATAGAAGAAAACATATCGAGGCCGTAGTTAAAGCCATTAGAGCGAAAGGAATGTGATATACGCGGGAATATCCAAAAACACCGGGTATCATAGAAACAAGAAAACATGCTAAAAGGCCGGTTTCTTTATTCATAATTTTTTTTCCTATATAATAGATTGAAACTAATAACATAAAAAAATACACGCTGTTAGACATTATAGCTATGCCTTTTGAGTTTCCAAATAGAAAATAAAAAGGCAGCGTTGTAATAAGATAAAATGTGGGATCAATGCTATAGCTTGAAGAAAAAAACAAGTTAGGGAAATGGCCTTTT
>JAHJGB010000179.1 GCA_018824725.1 Candidatus Omnitrophota bacterium | reverse complement strand
TTTATATGAATTGTATAAGAAAGCGTATACGCCGTGGAACTGGTTCAAAAAACTTAAAAGCGTGGCATACAATGAAGGTATAATATTTTTTGCAACAGCCTTTGACAATAAGTCCGTGGACCTTCTTGAAGGATTAAATGTGCCTTTTCACAAGATAGCTTCTTTTGAGCTTATTGATCTACCTTTGATAAAATATATGGCTAATACAAAAAAGCCTATAATAATGTCTACTGGCATGGCTACGATTCCTGAAATCAGGGAAGCAGTTAGCTCTGCAAGACGTTATGGGGCAAAGGATGTGGCTCTTTTAAAATGCGTAAGCAGCTACCCTGCCGGGCCAGAAGAAATGAACCTGGCTACAATACCGGATATGAAAAAATTATTTAAATGTAAGATTGGGCTTTCCGATCATTCTCTGGGGATAGGCGTTCCTATAGCTGCGGTTTCTCTGGGAGCAAAGATAATAGAAAAGCATTTCACGCTGTCAAAGAAGATCAGGACGCCGGATTCTTTTTTCTCAATAGAGCCTTTGGAATTAAAGGCGCTTGTGGATAATATACGGATAGTTGAAAAGGCGATAGGTAAGGTTGATTATAGACTGACGGAAAATTCAAGAAAGAGCATTATTTTTAGGCGTTCTTTATTTATAGCCGGGGATATTAAAAAAGGAGAAGTCTTTAATGAGTCAAATGTAAAGTCTGTTAGGCCTTCTTTTGGCATGAGACCTAAATATCTGGATAAGGTCATTGGCAAAAAAGCAAGGATGGATATAAAAGCCGGCACTCCGCTAGAGCCAAAGATGATAAGTTGATAAAGGTGCATATATGAAGGAAGATGACATAAGGCCTTTTAAATTAAGAAAGCAGGAAGAGAAACTGTTTGAAGAAGACGCAAAAGAATTTCTTCGTTATGCGAAAAGATTTATCGATGTAGACTGTCCTGCCTGCGGAAAGTCCAATAAAAAGGTTTCTTTCAGAAAAAAAGGCTATGTATTTAAAAGATGCGATACCTGCAGGACGTATTATATATCTCCAAGGCCAACCCCTGAGCTTTTAAAGATCTATTATTCCTCTTCTAAGTCAGCTAAGTTCTGGCAGGAAAAGATCTTTCCTCTATCTAGAGACGCAAGGATGAAGACCATCTATAAGCCGAGGGCAGATCTGATACTAGATATTGTATTAAAAAATAATATAGGCAGGGAGCTCTTGGTGGATGTGGGAGCTGGTTCTGGTTTTTTCGGACAAGAAGCAGTGTCCAGGAATTTTTTTAAAAAGGTGATACTTATAGAGCCGGGTCCTATAAAAATAAAATCTTCTTCTAGCGTTGAGGTGATAAATGATTTTATAGAAAACACAAATCTGAACTTAAGCCCTGATATTGTTACTAATTTTGAACTGATAGAGCATTTGTCTTCTCCTTTAGAATTTTTGAAGAAGGTCTATGTCTTGATGCGCAGGGGTTCGTATTTTATATTTACCACGCCGAATATGGAAGGGTTTGAGTTGATCACTCTTTTTAACAGGTCTATTAATATTGCTGGGCCCAATCACCTTAATTATTTTAATACGAGTTCAATCAGGCTTCTATTGGAAAGGATTGGCTTTAAAGACATACAGGTTTCAACCCCTGGAAGGCTTGATGCTGATATAGTAGCCAATAAGCATAAAGAGGGAGTGATAGACCTTAAAAAATATCCATTTCTATATTATATGCTTATACAACGCGGAGATGAACTGAAAGAACAATTTCAGGAGTTTTTAAGATGCAACAATCTTTCTTCAAATATGATGGTTGTGTGCAGGAAGTAACTAATTAGGATAATATGATTTTTATATTTATAGGATACATGGAAGACTTGATATCTTGTTCAAGGCTAGTGAAAGATATTTGCAATAAACAGCCTGGTCAGGATTATTTTATTGTTTCTATGAACCGTTTTACAGACAAACTCTCTAATGAAACAGGGCTTCCTATCCGTTATATTGAAGAGTTTCTGAATAAAGAAGATTATGAATATATGGAAAGTACTATTTCAAAATTATGCGATACCTGGCATCTGGATTGCAGGACCAGAGCAAAAGACCTTGCGGATATACTGCAATGGGAGGCCTATGTCTTATTCTGCACAGCTTTAAAAAAT
>JAHJGB010000178.1 GCA_018824725.1 Candidatus Omnitrophota bacterium | reverse complement strand
TGAGATGGTCATGCCCGGAGACAACATAGACCTGGAAGGAGAACTCATAATCCCCATAGCCATGGAAAAAGAGCTGCGCTTCGCTATCCGCGAAGGCGGCCATACAGTAGGCGCAGGGGTTGTATCGGAGATAATAGCGTAAAGGCAAAGGCCGAGAATAGGCAGGTTTTAACCTGCCTATTTATGAAGGCCTTTGCGACAAGATTATAGGGCACACTTTAGTGTGCCAAAAGAGAGCAAAGATGCGAGAGTTTATAGTCATAAGCTGTACAGAGTGCAAAAGGCGTAATTACACAAGTACCAAAAATAAGAAAAAGCAGACAGGAAGGCTTGAGATAAAGAAGTTTTGTAAATTTTGTAAAAAAAGAACATTGCATAAAGAGGAGAAATAGGATTTTTAAGAAGGCCTGTACAGGCCAGTAGCTCCAACGGCTAGAGCAGCGGTCTCCAAAGCCGCGTGTTGGGGGTTCGAATCCCTCCTGGCCTGCCAAATCCGTCAGGAGCGGATTTGATCCTGAGAATACGACTGAATAAGGAGTATTCGAAGGACCTTTGGAAATAAGATAAAAGAAGCATAGAGGCATTTAGATCCTTCGTCAGCTAAAATGCTCATTAGTTACTCGCATTTCTTAACGCTGCCTCAGGATCATAATTTGTTTCGCAAATTATGAAAATATTCGAAAAAATAACAAATTTTATAACAGAAGTAAAAGTGGAGATGCAGAAGGTATCATGGTCATCAAAGGATGAGCTTATCGGCTCCACAACAGTAGTTATAGTATCGACGCTTCTCTTGGCTATGTTTATAGGCGCAATTGACATAATATTGTCAAGATTCATCGGTCTTATATTAAGGTAAGGGCTGTTCTTTATATGAGTCATAATTGGTACGTAATGCACACTTTAACAGGGCAGGAAGACAGGGTAAAAGCCAGCATAGAGTCCAAGATACAGGAAGGTGCATTAAAAGATAATGTTTTTCAGGTCCTCATACCCACAGAACAGGTTTCTGAAGTAAAAGACGGCAAAAAGAAAATATCCTTAAGAAAATTCTTTCCGGGTTATGTGATCGTCGAGATGGATCTTAATGACGACATCTGGTATATCATGAGGAACATACCGGGCGTCACAGGTTTTATAGGCTCAAAATCAAAGCCTGTGCCTCTATTAGAAAGCGAAGTAAACCATATCATCAAGCAGTCGGAAGAGAGAAAAGAAAAGCCTACGCCTAAGGTGGTTTTTGAAAAAGGCGATAATATAAAAATAATAGAGGGCCCTTTTATTAATTTTAACGGCACAGTAGAAGAGGTAAACCCGAATAAGGGCAGGATCAAGGTAATGGTTTCTATATTCGGCAGGGCTACGCCGGTCGAGTTAGAATATTGGCAGGCAGAACGATTGTAGCATAAAATATATAAATTAAAAAGTCAAAAGTAAAAAGGCAAAATTAAAATTCAAAAGTTAAAATTAAAAATAGAAAGCCCTAAAAGAAATTAAAATTTTTAATTGTGGTTTTGACTTTTAAATTAACATTGCTATAGCACGGAGCAAAGATGGCAAAGAAAATAAAATCAATGGTAAAGTTGTACGTCATAGGCGGGCAGGCTAATCCGGCGCCGCCAGTAGGGCCAGCATTGGGCCAGCATGGCGTGAATATCATGGAATTCTGCAAATCCTTTAATGAAAAGACAAAGGATAGACAGGGCCTGGTATTGCCTGTTGTGCTGAGCGTATACGAAGATAAGTCTTTTTCCTTTATAATAAAGAGCCCGCCGTGCTCAGTACTTTTAAAGAGAGCCTGCGGGATCGCAAAGGCGTCAGGCCAGCCGAACAAGGAAAAAATGGGAAAGGTCACAAAGGCTCAGGTAAAAGAGATTGCGCAGACAAAGATGAAAGACTTGAATACTATAGATGTTAAAGCTGCAATGAAAATAGTGGAAGGCACAGCCCGCAGCATGGGAATAGATGTGGTGGATTAAAGGCAAAGGCCAAGAATAGACAGGTTTCAACCTGCCTATTTATGAAGGCCTTTGCGACAATATTGTAGGGCAGACTTTAGTCTGCCAAAAACCATGGCTAAATTGACCAAGAGACAAAAAGAGATTCAAAAGATAGCTGATATAGAAAAGACTTATTCTATCCAGGATGCAGTTTCTGTATTAAAGAAAATACCTCACCCTAAATTTGACGAAACAGTGGAACTGGCTTTTAATCTGGGCATAGACCCGAAGCAGTCTGACCAGATGGTCAGAGGGACTCTGATGCTTCCTAAAGGCACAGGAAAAAAGGTCAAGGTGCTGGTATTGTGTAAAGGCGAAGCAGGCAATGCAGCCAAAGAAGCAGGCGCGGAATATGTAGGCGGGGATGACTTTGTAGCCAAGATAAGTTCCGGCTGGATGGATTTCGACGTCGTGATAAGCTCGCCTGACATGATGAAGGATGTCGGCAAACTCGGTAAGGTCCTTGGTCCCAGAGGCCTCATGCCTAATCCCAAGACCGGCACTGTCACCAATGATCTTGGAAGGGCTGTAAAAGAGGCAAAGGCAGGAAAAGTGGAATTTAAATTAGACAAACAGGGCAATATAAATATAGGAGTGGGCAAGATTTCTTTTGAAGAAAAAGCTATCCGCGAGAATATTGACACGGTTGTGGGCGCGGTAAATAAAGCAAGACCTCAGAGCGCAAAAGGCAGGTTTATAAAAAATATATCTGTGTCAACTACTATGGGGCCAGGCTTAAAGCTGGACCTTTCAAAATTAGGGACCACATAATGGCAAAGGTAGCGTTAGAGACAAAAAAATTAATGGTCAAAGAGATTGCCTCGAGACTTGCTAACGCAGAGGTTCTTATAGTCACCCGTTATAAAGGCCTGAGCGCCCAGGATATCAATGATCTGCGCAAGGAATTAAAAAGGATAGCGGCTGAATACCTGGTTGTAAAAGATTCAATGGTCAAGAAGGCGCTGAAAGACGGGGCTGGCGGCAATGGTATTATAGCTTTTATCCAGGGAGAAGTAGGGATTGTGGTGCATAAAAGCGATCCAAGCGTCGTATCCAAGGCGCTTGTAAAGTTCTCTAAGGATCACGAGCCTTTGAAAATATGCGGCGGATTCGCAGGCGGCGCAGCGCTGTCTAATCAGGACATAATCGCTATAGCATCGCTTCCTTCCAGGGAAGTGCTTTTGGCAAAACTTGCGAATGTTTTGAATTCGCCTATTCAGAGGCTGGCAGTTTCCCTGAACGGTATCATATGTAAACTTTTGTACGTGTTGAACGCGGTAAAAGATAAAAAAGAAAAACAATAAAAGGAGGAGTAACATGTCAGATAACAAAAAGATTGAAGAAATGCTCAGCACCGTTGAACAGATGAGTGTTTTAGAGTTGTCAAACCTTGTAAAGGCCCTGGAAGAAAAGTTTGGCGTGACTGCCCAGGCCCCTGTGGCAGTTGCCCTAGCAGGCGTTCCTGCAGCCGGCGGCGCAGCAGCTCCAGCAGAAGAAAAAACAACCTTTACGGTAGTGCTTGCTTCATCCGGAGCCAGCAAGATCCAGGTAATCAAGGAAATAAGGACTATAACCAATCTCGGCCTTAAAGAAGCAAAAGACCTTGTCGAAGGCGCGCCCAAGACAGTAAAAGAAGGCGTTTCCAAAGAAGAGGCAGAGGATATAAAAAAGAAACTTGAAGCTCAAGGCGCAAAGGTAGAACTTAAATAATCGCGGAAATACGCAGAAGCTGTTCCTCGCTTTGCTCGGAACAGACGCAGAACCACGCGGAAGCAAAGAATTTGCTTCCGCGTTTTTCCGCGTAATATTCTACGTAGTTCAGCGATAAAGACGAGGGGTAAATGCCAAACCGCAAGAATTTTGCAAGGCTGAAAGAGATAGTAGACATTCCGTATTTGCTGGAAATACAGACGGAATCTTATAGACAGTTTATCCAGGCGGATGTGTCCAAGACTAAGAGAAAGTCAGAAGGCCTGCAGGGGGTGTTCGAAGAGATATTCCCCATAGAAAGCAATGATGCCAATTACAGGCTGGAATTTGTTTCATATTCTCTTGGCAAGCCTAAATATGACAAGCTGGAGTGTCAGAAAAGGGCAGTCAGTTGCGCAGCCCCATTAAAGATAAAAATAAGGCTTAAGTCCAAGAAAGATACAAAAGAGCAGGAAGTGTATCTGGGCGATCTGCCTTTGATGACAGATACAGGCACGTTTATCATAAACGGAGACGAGAGGGTCGTGGTCAGCCAGTTGCACCGTTCTCCCGGAGTGTCTTTTGAAGAGGAAATGCATCCGTCAGGCAAGAGGATATACTCGGGAAGGATAATACCGTCCAGAGGCTCATGGCTGGAGTTTGAATTTGACGCGAACGATGTTCTTTACGTATTTATTGACAGGCGTAAAAAAGTTCTGGCAACTATTTTATTGAGGGCCTTGGGATACGAAACAAACGAAGAGATAATGAAGCTTTTCACGGGAGTGGAAAGGGTTAGGCCTCTCAGAAAAGCATCTCTCCTGAAATATAGCGGCAGGGTTGCGGTGAAAGACATAAAGCATCCGGAAACAGGAGAAGTGTTACTGGCCGGAAACAGCAAATTAGACGAGCAGGTTATAGAAAAACTCTGGGACAGCGGCGTGCGATATCTGGAAGTATTCAGGGATACTGTCCAGGAGATTGCCAATACACTAGAAAGAGATCATACCAAGACCAAGGAAGAAGCCCTTCTTGATATTTATAAAAAGCTGAGGCCGGGAGACCCGCTCACATTTGAAAGCGCGAAAAACTTTCTGGATAAACTATTTTTTGATAAACGCAGATATGACCTTGATAAAGTAGGCCGTTACATTTTAAACAGAAAACTAGGGATGAACCTTTCATTAGATAAAAGGGTCCTGGAAAAAGACACTATAGTAAATGTGGTCAGGTATTTGTTGGATTTAAAGAGCGGGGAAGGCGCGATAGATGATATAGACCATCTGGGCAACCGCAGGGTAAGGACGGTAGGGGAACTCCTCAGCGAGCAGTTCAGGATAGGCCTCGCAAGGATGGAGCGTTTTTGCAAGGATAGGATGGCGATATACGACATCGACACCATGATGCCGTATCATCTGATAAATTCAAAAGTGGTTTCAAGTGTTATAAAGGATTTCTTCGGCAGGAGCCAGCTTTCACAGTTCATGGACCAGACTAATCCGCTGGCTGAGATGACTCATAAAAGAAGGATGAGCGCGTTAGGGCCCGGGGGATTATCCAGAGAAAGGGCGGGTTTTGAAGTAAGGGATGTTCATCATTCTCATTACGGAAGGATATGCCCTATTGAGACTCCTGAAGGACCTAACATAGGACTTATATCCTCTCTCAGCACCTACGCGAGAATAAATAAATTAGGTTTTATAGAAACGCCCTACAGGAAGGTTGAGAACGGAAAGGTTACCAATAAGATTGAATACCTGACAGCTGATATTGAAGATAAATATATAGTGGCCCAGGCAAACGCAAAGGTGGATAAAGACGGGCATTTTACAGACGAAAGAGTTGCCTGCAGATATAAAGGGGATTTTCCGCTTGTCCAGCCTAACAAGATAGATTATATGGATGTGTCTCCCAAACAGCTGGTCAGTATAGCTGCGGGCCTGATACCTTTTCTGGAACATGACGACGCCAATAGGGCCCTTATGGGTTCTAATATGCAGCGCCAGGCAGTCCCGCTCTTATTTACAGAAAGCCCTCTTATAGGCACAGGCCTGGAAAAGAAGGTTGCAATGGATTCCGGAGCTGTGGTGATTGCGAAATCAGACGGCAGAGTAACGAGCGTCCAGTCTGACGAGGTGGTTGTAAATAATAGCATAGTTTATAAATTAAGAAAATTTGCAAGAAGCAACGCCAATACATGCGTGAACCAGAGGCCTTTTGTCAATCTGGGAGATAAAATAAAGATAGGGGATGTGGTAGCCGACGGCCCTGCTACAAACGAAGGAGATTTGGCGCTCGGGAAAAACGTCCTTGTGGCTTTTATGCCATGGCGTGGTTATAACTTTGAAGACGCTATACTTGTAAGCGAAAGGCTTTTAAAGGGAGATGTATACACATCGATACACATAGAAGAGTTTGAGATAGAGGCAAGAGAGACAAGGCTGGGGAACGAAGAAATCACGCGCGACATACCCAACGTAAGCGAAGAATCGCTTAAGAATTTAGGCGAGGACGGCATAATCAGAGTGGGCGCAGAGATTGGGCCAGGGGATATACTTGTCGGAAAAGTAGCCCCCAAGAGCGAGACAGAACTTTCTCCTGAAGAAAAGTTACTTCGAGCGATTTTCGGAGAAAAAGCCGGAGACGTCAGGGATGCATCTCTTACAGTACCTTCAGGTGTAGAAGGCATAGTAGTGGACACGAAGATTTTTTCAAGAAAAGGTCCTAAGTCAAAGACAAAAGAAGAACTCAGCGCAGAAAATAAAGAAATAGACAGAATTAGGGAAGAGTACGGGAAGCGGATTGAAATCGTAAAAACCGAAAGAGAAGAAAGACTATTTAAACTGGTCTCCGGGGTAAAGTTTTCAGCGCCTTTATTATCGGATGAAACAGGTTCCACCCTGATAGCGGAAGGCAGGCCTGTAAGAAAGAAAGACTTGTCCAAATTCGAAAAATGCGACATCTCGAGCATGAAAATAGAATCAGACCCTGAACTGGAATTTGAAATCAGGCGCACGCTGATGGTTTATAACGATCAGCTAGAAGAAATACTTTATGAAGAAGAGCATGAAGTGGATAAGATTAAAAGAGGCGATGAGCTGCCTGCAGGTGTTTTAAAGAGAGTAGTTGTTTATATAGCCAGCAAGAAAAAACTTTCTGTCGGGGATAAAATGGCAGGCAGGCACGGAAATAAAGGCGTTATCGCGAAAATTCTTCCTGAAGAAGACATGCCTTTTATGCAGGATGGGACACCGGTGGAAATAGTCTTGAATCCCCTAGGGGTTCCTTCAAGGATGAACGTAGGTCAGATACTCGAAACACATCTTGGATGGGCTGCGAAGGTAATGGGCTATAAGGTTGACACTCCTGTATTTGACGGCGCCAAGGAAGAAGAGGTCAAGCAGTGCCTGAATCAGGCAAAGATTCCAGAAGATGGCAAGGTAAGGCTCTTTGACGGATTGACAGGTAAGCCTTTTGACCAGAAAGTAACTGTAGGTTACATATATATGATGAAACTTGCGCACCTTGTAGACGATAAGATGCACGCTCGTTCCATAGGGCCTTATTCATTGGTCACGCAGCAGCCGCTCGGAGGAAAGGCCCAGTTCGGAGGCCAAAGGTTCGGAGAAATGGAAGTCTGGGCGCTGGAGGCTTACGGCGCAGCCTATACGCTGCAAGAACTTTTGACTGTAAAAAGCGATGACGTGACAGGCAGGACCATGGCGTATGAATCAATAGTAAAAGGCGAGAACCCCATGCATCCCGGGACCCCTGAATCTTTCAATGTCCTTGTAAAAGAACTGCAGAGCCTGGGGCTGGATATAAAGACAGAGTATAAAGACGGCAAGAGCCCTGAGGTAAATCTTTTGTCAGCTCAGGAGTTAAAAGAGAAGCGCAAAAAAGCAAAGAAAGAAAAACGGGAAAAGGCGAGGAAATAAAAATGCTAAACGACCCAATGAATTCTTTTGATTTCATATCTATAAGGATAGCTTCTCCCGACATAATCAGGTCATGGTCAAAGGGCGAGGTCAGAAAGCCGGAAACTATCAATTACAGGACACTGAGGCCTGAAAAGGACGGCCTTTTCTGCGAAAAGATATTCGGGCCTACGCGCGACTGGGAATGCAGCTGCGGAAAATATAAACGTATAAAATATAAAGGCATTGTGTGCGACCGCTGCGGAGTAGAGGTTACGCTTTCCAAGGTAAGGCGAGACAGGATGGGGCATATAGCCCTCGCTGCTTCATGTTCGCATGTGTGGTTTTTTAAGGCAATGCCCAGCAGGATGGCTCTGGTGCTCAACATGGGCCTGAGAGAACTCGAAAAGGTTTTATATTATGAAGAATATGTCGTGATAGATCCTGGCGACACCCCTCTTAAGAAAAAAGAATTATTAACAGAAGATAAATACAGAAAGGCAATAGAAGAATCCGGCTCCAGGTTCAAGGCCATGATAGGGGCTGAAGGCATAAGAGAACTCTTGAAAGAGATAGACTTAGACAAGACAATAGTGGAGCTCAAAGCAGATCTACGCGAGCAAAAATCAGAGCAAACCAAGAGAAAGATTTTAAAAAGATTGAAGGCGCTGGAATCATTCAAAAAATCAGGCAATAAGCCTGAGTGGATGATCATGGACGTGATTCCTGTCATACCGCCTGACCTAAGGCCATTGATACCTCTTGAAGGCGGAAGATTTGCCACAAGCGACCTCAATGATTTATACAGGAGGGTGATTAACAGGAATAACCGCTTGAAAAAACTTTTAGAACTGAAAGCCCCTGATATTATTATAAGGAATGAAAAAAGGATGCTGCAGGAAGCTGTTGACGCGCTTTTTGATAATGGCCGCCATGGGAGAGCAGTGCTTGGGCCGGCAAACAGGCCTTTGAAATCATTGAGCGACATGCTTAAGGGGAAACAAGGCAGGTTCAGGCAGAACCTTCTGGGAAAACGCGTTGATTATTCCGGCAGAAGCGTAATTGTTGTAGGGCCTGAATTAAAGATATGGGAATGCGGGCTTCCTAAAAAAATGGCCCTGGAACTATTCGAACCTTTTATTATCAAAAAATTGAAAGAAAAAGGCTTTGTGCATACTATAAAAAGCGCAAAGAGAATGGTAGAAAAGGCAAGGCTGGAGGTATGGGACATACTGGATGAAGTTATAAAAGACCATCCTGTTATGCTGAACAGGGCTCCCACGCTGCATCGTCTGGGCATACAGGCTTTCCAGCCGATTCTTATAGAAGGAAAGGCCATAAGGATACATCCACTGGTCTGCGCTGCATTCAACGCTGATTTTGACGGAGACCAGATGGCAGTACATGTGCCTTTATCAATGGAAGCGCAGATGGAATGCAGGCTTATAATGCTCGCGTCCAATAATATATTTTCTCCGTCCGACGGTCGTCCTATTGTGACGCCCACCCAGGATATAGTGCTGGGTTCTTATTATCTGACCCAGGAGAGGTCGAAGTTAAAAGGGGAAGGCAGGGTTTTTGCGGATAAGGCAGAGGCTGAATTTGCTTTTCATGACGGAGAGATAGAGATGCATACCAAAATAAAGGTAAGAATTAATAATGAGATAATCAATACCACCGCAGGCAGGATACTTTTTAACAGCATACTGCCGCAAGGCATGCCTTTTGTAAACGATGCTCTGGAAAAGACAAAGCTCAGCAAGGTGGTTGCCAACTGTTATAAATTATTCGGGCACGATGCAACAGTGAAAGTCCTGGATGATATAAAAAGTATAGGATTTGAGCATGCCACGCTTGCAGGTATTTCCATATCAGTAGATGACCTTGCAATACCTGAAGATAAGAAAAAAGTCATAGCTAACTCAAAGAAAGAAGTCAATGCCGTTGAAGACCAATACAAAAAAGGCATTATTACGGAGCGCGAAAGATATAACAAGATAGTCGATATCTGGACTCATGCGACTGATAAGGTCTCAGATCTTATATTTGAGAACCTGGACCCGTTCAATCCAATATTCATGATGGCTAACTCAGGCGCAAGGGGCTCCAAGCAGCAGATAAGACAGCTGGCAGGTATGCGCGGACTTATGGCAAAGCCTTCAGGCGAGATCATAGAGACGCCTATCACTGCGAATTTCAGGGAAGGATTGACAGTGCTGGAATATTTTATTTCAACTCACGGCGCAAGAAAAGGGTTGGCTGATACAGCCCTTAAGACAGCGGATTCCGGATATCTTACAAGGCGGCTTGTTGACGTAGCGCAGGATGTCATTATCACGGAAGAGGATTGCGGCACGCTGAACGGCATATTGATAGGCGCTATCATAGAGGCAGACGAGGAAGTGGTATCCTTGAGAGACAGGATTGTGGGCCGCGTCGCAGTTGACAGCATAGTGGATATTATCACTGATGAAATTATAGCGGAAGCTGGAAGCGAGATAACAGAAGAGATGGCGAACAGGATCCAATTGGCAGGCATAGAAAAAATAAGGATAAGAAGCGTGCTCACTTGTGAAATAACGTATGGCGTGTGCGCAAAGTGCTACGGGACAGATCTTGCTAAAGGCAAGATAGTGGACCTCGGTACTGCAGTGGGTATCATAGCTGCGCAATCAATAGGCGAGCCAGGCACCCAGCTTACAATGAGAACGTTCCACATCGGAGGAACAGCTTCAAGGATCATAGAACAGTCATTTCTGAAATCAAAGTCCAAAGGTATTGTTAAATATCACGGCCTTAAGACAGTGAAGCAGAAAGAAGGGGATATCGTCGTCCTTAACAGAAACGGCCAGATAAGCATAAACGATGAAAACGGCAGGGAACTTGAAAAACACATGGTTCCTTCAGGGTCTATTCTGTCCATAGAAGACGGTAAAGAAATAGAAAAAAGTATTATATTCGTCAGATGGGATCCTTACACCTCTCCTATATTAACAGAGGTCAGCGGCAAGGTAAGGTACGAGGATATAATAGAAGAAGTTACGATGGCTGAAGAAATAGACGAGGCTACAGGCTTGTCAGAGAGGGTTATTATAGAGCAGAAGGGCGAATATCATCCTCAGATAATAATAGAGGACGCTAAGAAAGAGGTGCTGGCGATCTATCCTATACCTGCAGGCGCGCACATAATCCCTCAGGATGGGGTATTCGTGAGCGCAGGAGATTTGATAGCAAAAACGCCCAGGCAGGTTTCTAAAACAAAAGATATCACAGGAGGCTTGCCCAGGGTAGCGGAACTCTTTGAAGCGCGCAGGCCGAAAGATCCTGCTATGATAAGCGAGATAGACGGCATTGTAGAGTTCGCGACATCCAAAAAAGGCCAGAGAAGGATTATTGTAAAGTCAGCATCAGGTATGAAACGGGAATACATAATTCCTCACGGCAAGCATCTGAATGTTTATAAGGGTGACAGGGTCATGACCGGAGACCAGCTGGTAGATGGACCTATAAACCCTCAGGATATTCTAAAGGTCAGCGGGGAAAAGAGGCTGCAGGAATACCTGGTAAACGAAGTCCAGGAAGTTTACAGGCTTCAGGGCGTCAGGATAAATGATAAGCACATAGAGATAATAGTAAAACAGATGCTTAAGAAAATCAGAGTAGAAGAACCGGGAGATACGGATTTCCTGTCAGGCATGCAGGTTGATAAGCATATCTTCCAGGAGGAAAACGAAAGGACCGCGAAGCAGAAAGGCAAGCCTGCCAGCGCCACTCCTATACTTCTGGGTATAACAAAGGCATCCTTAAGCACAGAGAGCTTTATATCTGCAGCGAGTTTCCAGGAAACAACCAGGGTCTTGGCTGATGCAGCCGCAAGCGGCAAGATAGACGAGCTCAGAGGATTAAAAGAGAATGTTATAATGGGCCACCTGATTCCGGCAGGAACCGGATTTAAGAGTCATACAGATATAGAGATGGTTAAAGAGGCGGGGGAGCAGAAAGAAGAGAAAAAAGAAGATAAGTAAAAAGGCAAAAGTAAAAAGGTAAAACCAAAATTCAAAAGTTAAAATTAAATATGGAAAGCCAGCAAAGAAAATAAAAGTTTTAAATTTTTAATTGTGGTTTTGACTTTTGCGTTTTTACTTTTAAGTTTAATGTATATTAAGAGGAGATAATCAATGCCAACTATAAGCCAGTTAATAAGATTCGGCAGGACAGAAAAAAAGAAAAAGAC
Organism: Candidatus Omnitrophota bacterium; assembly: GCA_018824725.1. Taxonomy (GTDB): domain Bacteria; phylum Omnitrophota; class Gorgyraeia; order Gorgyraeales; family Gorgyraeaceae; genus UBA10183. The sequence continues at coordinate 4,212 of JAHJGB010000178.1, read as the reverse complement.
AAAATCGCCTGCGTTAAAAAGCTGCCCGCAAAAAAGAGGGGTATGTCTTCAGGTAAAAACGCAGACTCCTAAAAAACCCAACTCTGCGTTAAGAAAAGTCGCAAGGGTAAGGCTGACAAACGGCACGGAAGTAACTTCATATATACCCGGAGAGGGCCATAACCTGCAGGAGCATTCTATTGTGCTTGTCAGGGGAGGCAGGGTAAAAGATCTTCCCGGAGTCAGGTATCATATAGTAAGAGGCACGCTGGATACAGCAGGTGTTCAGAATAGAAAGCAAAGTCGTTCTAAGTATGGAGCGAAAAGACCGAAGTAAAGGAGGTTGCGAAAGGTTGCGTAAAGTTACATAATGTTGCGTGAAGTTACAAAAGCAACCTTACGAAACCTCCCGTAACTTAACGAAACCTCACGTAACTTTAATATGAACATGGAGACTAAAATATGAGACGTAGACGCGCGGATAGAAGAGACGTATTACCAGATCCTAAATTTAGCAATAAGCTTGTCACTAAATTTGTTAATATGCTCATGGAGAAAGGCAAAAAGTCCACTGCAGAGCGTATTGTATATAGCGCCATGGATATAATTTCTGAAAAAACAGGAAATAAAAATTCCATAGAAGTCCTGCAGAAGGCATTTGATAACTCAAGGCCGCTTCTGGAAGTAAAACCCAGGAGGGTCGGCGGAGCCACGTATCAGATCCCTATAGAGGTAAAAAGCGACAGGGGCGTGTCTATTGCCATGCGATGGATAAGGGATTTTGCCCGCCAGAAAAAAGGCAGGCCGATGTATGAGAAACTGGCGGAAGAGATAATGGAAGCGTATAAAGGCCAGGGCTCGGCTATGAAAAAACGCGAAGATATGCATAAGATGGCAGAGGCCAACAAGGCATTTGCGCATTATAGATGGTAAAGGATATTGGTGAAGGATGGGTACGGAAACACAAAAGATAAGTAAAAAACCAATGATAAGAGATATCCCTTTAGAAAAACTCAGGAACATAGGGGTCATAGCCCATATAGATGCTGGTAAGACAACCACCACAGAGAGGATACTTTTCTACACAGGACGTGTTTATAAAATAGGCAATGTGGATGAAGGGACTGCTACCATGGATTGGATGGAGCAGGAGCAGGAAAGAGGTATTACAATTATGGCGGCAGCCACTACCTGCGGCTGGAAAGACTGTAAGATAAACGTTATAGACACTCCCGGACACGTGGATTTTACAGCAGAGGTTGAGAGGTCTTTAAAGGTCCTTGACGGAGCTGTTGTTGTATTCTGCGGGGTAGGCGGGGTGCAGCCTCAGTCTGAGACAGTATGGCACCAGGCAGATGGTTATATGGTCCCAAGAGTAGCTTTTGTAAACAAGATGGACCGCACAGGCGGTGATTTTCTCAAGGTTTTCCATGACATTATCGACAAATTAGGGGCGTTTGCGTTTCCTGTCCAGCTTCCCATAGGCCATGAGGATAATTTCAGGGGGCTGGTCGATTTAATAAAGATGAAGGCGTACATATTTGAAGACACCCAGGAGCAGGATAATTTCAGAGAGGAAGAAATACCGTCAGACATGAAGCAGGAGGCGGAGAAATTCAGGCACGATTTGATTGAAAAACTCGCAGAGCATGACGAAGGATTAATGGATAAATATGTGCATAATCAAAAGGTGTCAATAGAGGAGATAGCGGCTACTTTGAGAAAGGCAGTTATAAAGCACATGTTTGTGCCTGTATTATGCGGCGCGTCTTTTAAGAATAAGGGCGTTCAGATGCTTTTGGATGCAGTGTGCGATTACCTTCCTTCTCCTTTAGATGTCCTGCCTATAAAAGGCGTAGACCCTAAATCAGATGAAGAGATATCCAGAAAGACAGATGACGACGAGCCGTTCTGTGGGTTGTGTTTCAAAATAGTAACAGATCCGTATGTTGGAAGACTGACATACGTTCGTATATATTCCGGAACAATCAAACCCGGTTCTTATGTTTATAATTCAAGCAAGGATGCGAAAGAAAGGCTTGCCAAGATTGTGCGCATGCACGCCAATAAACAGGAAATAGTGGAAGAGGCAGGCGCAGGCGATATCGTGGGAGTCGTGGGCCTTAAAAATACAAAAACAGGAGATACGCTTTGCGCTGAAGACTATCCTATTATTTTAGAAAAGATACATTTCCCAGAGCCTGTTGTTTCAATGGCAATAGAGCCTGCCACTAAAATGGACCAGGATAAGCTCGGCATGGCTTTAAATAAGCTACAGGAAGAAGACCCTACTTTCAAGGTTCATTATAATGCAGAAACAGGCCAGACTATTATATCGGGGATGGGAGAATTGCATCTGGAGATTATCATAGATAGGCTGTTAAGAGAATTTAAGGTTACTGCTAAGACAGGCGCCCCTCAGGTGGCTTACAAAGAAATGCCGAGCGAGGAAGTAAGATCTGTCGGTAAATTTATACAGCAGACAGGCGGCCACGGCCAGTACGGGCATGTAGTGATTATTATAAAACCCGGGGAGCAAGATTCCGGATTAGAGTTTAAAAATAAGATTGTGGGCGGGGCAATACCTAAAGAATATATTTCTGCCGTGGAGGACGGGATAGAGATGGCAGCTAAGACAGGTGTTCTCGCAGGGTATCCTGTGATAGATACGAGCGTGACTCTTATTGACGGGTCGTATCACGAGGTTGATTCCAGCGAGCTGGCTTTTAAAATGGCTGCTTCAATAGCGCTTGGCGACGGATTGAGAAAAGCCAAGTGCAGATTAATGGAGCCTATAATGAACCTTGAAGCATTGTTCCCGGAAAATTATACGGGGGATGTTATAGGAGACCTTAATTCCAGAAGATGCAGGATAAGGGAAATTACGCAAAAGGGCAAGACGAAAATAGTAAAAGGCGATGTGCCCCTTGCAGAGATGTTTGGTTACGCAACAAGCATAAGAAGCTTGACACAGGGGAGGGCTTCGTATACAATGGAACCTTCTCATTATTCGGAAGTTCCTGGAAATATAGCAGAAAAGATAATCGGAAAATGATTGCTGTAGGGGACGGTTTTAAACCGTCCCCTACAATTATGGAGGGTAATTAACATGGCAAAGGAAAAATTCGAACGTAAAAAACCACACGTAAATATAGGCACCATAGGGCACGTAGACCACGGCAAGACCACTCTGACAAGCGCTATCACAAAGGTCCTTTCCACCCGCGGCTTAGCCCAGGCAAAGAACTACGATGAAATCGATAACGCCCCTGAAGAAAAAGAACGCGGCGTCACGATCAACGTTCATCACGCAGAGTATGAGACCGAAAGCCGGCATTACGCCCACGTTGACTGCCCAGGCCATGCTGATTATATAAAGAACATGATCACGGGTTCTGCCCAGATGGACGGGGCAATACTCGTAGTCTCTGCTGTAGATGGCCCGATGCCTCAGACTAGAGAACATATCCTCCTGGCCCGCCAGGTAGGCGTGCCTACGATAGTCGTAGCGCTGAACAAGGTTGATGCAGTTGATGACCCGGAGTTATTAGACCTGGTAGAGCTCGAAGTAAGAGACCTCCTCAAAAAATACGAATTCCCCGGAGATAAACTCCCGATAGTAAGACTCTCAGCCCTTAACGCAATGAACTGCGGATGCGGCAAAGATGAATGCAAATCATGCGGGCCTATCTTAAATCTCATGAAGCAGGTGGACGCATACATACCTCTTCCAAAGCGCGATGTTGAAAAGCCGTTCCTGATGGCTGTTGAGGATGTATTCAGCATCACAGGCCGCGGAACAGTCGCAACAGGCCGTATCGAAAGAGGCATCATAAAGATAGGAGAAGAAGTAGATATAGTAGGACTGACTGAAAAGCCCAAAAAGACAGTTGTAACAGGCATAGAGATGTTCAGGAAGCTCTTAGACGAAGGACAAGCCGGAGACAACGTCGGAGTCCTCTTAAGAGGCATAGAAAAAGCCGACATCGAGCGCGGACAGGTACTTGCAAAGCCCGGCTCAATCACCCCTCACACAAAATTCAAAGCAAAAGTATATATCTTAAATAAAGAAGAAGGCGGCAGGCATACGCCGTTTTTCAACGGTTACCGTCCGCAGTTCTACTTCAGGACCACTGATGTCACAGGCATCGCGAAACTCCCGCAGGGCATTGAGATGGTCATGCCCGGAGACAACATAGACCTGGAAGGAGAACTCATAATCCCCATAGCCAT